>DMNE01000493.1 GCA_003453735.1 Nitrospiraceae bacterium
TCTGTCTTTCTCAGTTCAAGCGTCAAGAGGCACACTATTTCCCGATACACCTCATATATGGTATAATTTTTAGTCACCTTTGGCAGGTGAACTCATAACTGATGCAAAAGGAGTTGGACTATGAAACGCCCATGGATCTTTGTAATCGCGGTTTTATTTCTGGCCTTGTTCGTGGCGGGACAGACCGCATATGCTTCTCCACAGGAGCAGGCAACAATATCAGGCAAGGTAGTTGAGACTATGGACAGCGGAGGCTACACCTATGTCTGCCTGGAGAAAAACAACATTAAAACATGGGTTGCTGTGCCGCAGATGAAAGTGGTCANNAACGTAAATTCGATAAGATAATTTTCTCCGGAGGTCCGGTCCAGTAAGCAGGGACTGCAATGAGGGGCCTAGCGTTTCCCCAGGTGGCCCTCAGTGGGGAAAAAAGGGTTTTGTTTCTGATAATGCTCTTCGCACTCTGCGCAGCAGCTTCAATAACGAATGTTTCCTATTCGCCCTCACCTTATCCATACGCAGAGTCGACATGAACAGGTCGCTAGTGATCTTTCTGCTCGGTCTTCTTTTCGTTACTGTATCCTGTGATACGAAGAATCCCGTAGAGCAGTACGGTACTACAGCTGTCAAGGCGTACAAGGACACACAACAATCTGCCAGTAGAGCTGACCTCCACAACCTTCAGGAAGCCATAAAGGCATTTCATGTCGCGAATGACAGATATCCAAAAGACCTCAAAGAACTGGAGAATTTTACTGGAAGTCCACTGGACAGTAGCAAATATGATTATGACCCTTCGCAGGGAACCATAACTCAGAAATAATAAGGAATTGTTAAAGACGAGTTGAAAAAAGTGCGATCGCGTGGCGCAAAGTTTCTAACTCCGCACTCTATCCCTAAGACCGCTTAGACCTTTGGAGCACACGCACTATGTCATGTGCGAAATCAGAAAGCGTCTCATCTCGAGCTCCGAAAACCACATATGCATCCCATTCACCTGCCCGCTCCAAAATCTTCCTCCTCCCGGCAACGACCTCTGCAGATTTTCCTCCAGCTTTTATTCCCTCGGCAAGATCATGGCTTGAGATATCCTTCCTCGCTGAGCCGCCTGCGTAGAATATAGGAAGCAATACGAGATGGTCGGAATTCCGGAGATTCTTGGTGAAGGCCTCGATGTATTGTTCCTTCATCATTTTTGTCGGTGCGAAGCCATGCGGCTGAAATATATAGCATACACGAACGCTGATATTCTTTACTGCTTCCATGAGGGATGAGATTTTGTGGGGATTATGGGCATAATCATCAATAACAAGGCGTTTTCCGTCATGCAGGAGAATATCGAAGCGCTTTTCGATTCCCTGAAATTGATGCAGCACGCCGGTAAGCTCTTTGAGAGAAATTCCCATTTCAGATAGAACGGCTATGCATGCAAGGGAATTGTAGAGGTTGTATTTCCCGGGAATCGAAAGACTGCATCTTGTCCCCTGGAGGGTGAAATCGGTGCTGAATGGGTGATACACAACACCTTCTGCTCTATAGTTTGAAGAATTCTCTACGGAGAAGGTGATTGTATCTTTTGTCCTGAGTCTCGTCAGATTTTGATCATCACCATTCACCGTAACTATTCCCGCTGTATTCCGTATCAGGGTCCGAAACATCCCTTCTGTTTTCTCCAGTGAGTGGTGATCGAGGTCAAGATTCAGGATTGCCGAATGGAGCGGCTTATAATCCACGATGCTGCCGTCTGATTCGCACGCCTCGATAACGAGGTAGTCGGAATCCCCTGTTACAGCATTGCCGAGGTTTGTTGCTGTCTTGAATTGTTTGACCCTCCCGCCACCGATAAAATTGGGATTCAGTCCTAATCGTTTCATCACAAAAGAGATCATCCCTGATGTGGTTGACTTCCCACTCGTGCCTGCTATCGCAATGGTCTTGAATTCTTTAACGATTTCTGCAAGGTATTCCGGCCTTGTTTTTATGGGTATCCCAAGCGCTTTTGCCTTTATGACATCGGGCCGGTCGGGCTCTACAGCAGTGCTGAAAACTGCAAAGTCAAAAGATTCATCAAGGCCGTTGCCGTCCTGCGGCACGATAGTGATATTTTTTGACTTTAATAATCGATGTGCCGGATGCTCAGGATTTTGATCAAACGCCCTATCCGAGCCCACAATCTTATGGCCCTTATCGGCCATAAAACTGGCTATTGCTGACATACCACTTCCCCCAATACCGGAGAAGAATATTCTCAATGGTTCGCGAAACATGACGTATTATAGCAATAATTGACGTGCCAGGAGTAATTAATAGATATAAAAAACTCTTTTTTGTATTACAATATTGCTATGAAGAATATATACCCTCCGCGTGAAATTGGGTAGCTGATAGGCAGATCCGTGATCACCCTGCAGAAGTGGGACCGCAAGGGGATAGTGAAGGCACACCGATCTCTTACTAACCGGCGGTACTACACGCATGAGCAGTACTTGCAGGTCATAGGCAGGAAGGCGGTGGAGAAGAAGGTGATCAGCTATTGCCGGGTGTCCAGCGCAGGGCAGAAGGCTGATGTTGCTTCGCAAAAGACGCAGGATCTGCTTTCGATCATCCATTGCTTCTCCAGCCGTCTTTACGGGCTGAGGAAGTATAGAGGAAAGTGCGTGAGATGGTGAGGGAGGAATCCCCTGAGGACAGTTAAGCGACAGAGCAGAGTACTCAATGACGGGAAATGGGGCAGCTCGTTGCTATCGCCAGCGCCACCGCTACAGAAAAAGACAAATGGCTCCTGGAACTCTCCAAGACGGCCAACATAGGCAAGCTCAGGTCCGACCGTA
>DMNE01000495.1 GCA_003453735.1 Nitrospiraceae bacterium
ATGATCTTCATACTGAATCCCCTTGAAAATGCCAAGGAGCAAAAAGATGACCCCATGTGGTCTTCGGCGTCTTCAACGGATTTGGATTGGTTCCTTACGGATGAATAACCAGGGCAGCCACCACTTAGTGATATGGCGCAGGCTTTGCCTGCAAGAATAATCAGCAGACGCTCATGGCGAGCGAAAGGAGACCAGAATGTTCAGTATAGTAGCAAAAATGAAGAACGGTGACGAGAGAGGTTTCACNNCCTCGGCATGCAGGAGAGAAGCAGGAAAGGCGCAGTGATAAGGGCAGCATCGGCAGCAGAACCTGATGTCCAGGCATGGCTCAATTCTGCATTGAAAGGCCTGGCCGCCGGACAAGGCACACAGGGTCAGCTCTTTGAAGTGGACACCAACGGAGATGGAGCAGTGAACAGCCTCGATGCCAATAACTATACCCTTGGGACGGCGCTGGCTGGAGGTACTCTTTGCACATCATATGTCTCGGCTAAGGAGAAACTCCAGGGGGAGACGTCTCCGTGGGCAGCCACCACTGGTTCTCTGTGGATAGCCGGCGCGAGTTCGGCAGGAAGGATTGCTTGTTCAGTGAGTTCTTCGAATGGCTCGTATTCTCTTGTTATCACCGCAGAGGATGCTCAAGGTGAAGTACTCCATACGAAGGCTCTCTATTCCGATTAAGCTGAATAAATAGGACCGCGGGCGAGAGGGTTTCTGCGGGTCTTCAGACAGGCCTTTTGTGGCAAGCTGGGCTCCCTATTTTTAAGGGAGAGCCCCATCGTCGGCAGATTCGGCTTTGGCACTATTTTTTTCAGCCGCTGTAATCTCAGCTGCGTCTTCTGTCAGAACTGAACCATAAGCCGGAAGGGTGAAGGGATAGAGACCTCCTTCGAGAGGCTCAGCAAGCTCGCGATTGAGCTTCAAGAAGCGGATGTCATAATATAAACCTTGTCATGGAAGAATCCCATGGCTATAAATAAAAAGAGATTTATTTTAAAATTGGCGAGTCCGACGGCAAATAATAACGGCACAACCGAAACACAAAAAGGGTGCAGGCTTTGTCTGGTCGCACTCGTTATCCTATCTGGTTCTACCGCAAATCTTGACCAGTTAATAGCCTCTGAAGTTGCGTAGTAGAACTCTTCAAAATATGCGTCCATTAGTGAGTACAAGTACTGCATGAACATCTCGGCCATATTTTCTTCATGGTTGTGTGGAATTCTTTTTAAAATTGTGAGTGCCTCGATTCCTTCGTGGTGTTGGGTAGTAGGCGCGGTGAAGTCCAAACTCGGCATCAAAGAAGATGCTCCATAGCCTATCAGCCGGCCTCCACTGCAAGTTATTTCCGGTACTTCTCGCTGCGACAGATTTGACCGGTACCTGTTACGAACTGCGCATAGCCTGCTCTCTCGCTGATCGTTTCTTTCCGATTGTACTCTCCACCACTGGCAGGAAACTGACAATTTCGCTTTCATGTCGTAATCCGCACACGAGATAGAGCAGGTAGGCCGGACTAAATAAGTTCCCCTGCAAGATTGTCTCAAGATGTTGTTACAGGCTCCACGGTGTCACTATCGCAAATTGTCATAGTCTTCTTATCTTGTGCTGTAGTCTTTACTGATCCACATCTAAAGCTGTTACACAACTAAAGCTATAACTTGAAATATAGGAGATTTCATGGTAAAAGGAAATCAGGGATAGGGAAATCCCGACAAAGCCAAACCCTTTGTGGGATGGGGGCTGAAAGCGGGGTCTTTTGGGTGAAAAATATAGAGGAGGAATTTGTATGGTAGAGCATCTTATAAACTCTTCTGATCATGATTTTCTAGAATCATCAAGCATGAGCAGACGGCAGTTCCTTATCGATATAGGCATTGCTTCTGGCGCTCTCCTAATTGCATCTTCTCTACCCGCAAGCAGCTCAGCGGAAGAGCAGTCTATCACTAGCCCCAGCTTGAATGACATCGTATTGCTTGATGCTGTCGATTTGTCTACTGTTATCCGTACCAAGAAGGTATCCTGCCGGGAGGTCATGGAAGCCTACTTGAAGCAGATCGACCGACTTAATCCGAAAGTCAATGCCATAGTCTCTCTTCAAGATCGGGAGGATCTGCTGCGGCAGGCCGACGGGAAAGATCGTCAATTAGCCATGGGACAGTACATGGGCTGGATGCATGGATTTCCTCACGCCGTCAAGGATTTGATTGCAACGGCCGGGATTCCCACGACGTTCGGTTCACCGATCTTTAAGAACAACATCCCGAAAAAAGATGCCATAATTGTCGCCCGGGTAAAGAAAAACGGCGCCATAATCATTGGAAAAACGAATACGCCGGAATTCGGTCGCGGTTCACATACCTACAATTCTGTTTTCGGAACAACCTTGAACGCGTACGATCAAACATGCTCTGCGGGCGGATCAAGTGGAGGCGCGGCAGTTGCCGTAGCCCTGCGAATGCTGCCGGTAGCGGATGGCAGCGACTTTATGGGCTCCTTGCGTAACCCGGCAGGTTGGAATAACATCTATTCGTTGCGTCCATCGTGGGGACGTGTGCCAGCCGGTCCGGGCGGTGATGTCTATTATGGTCAACTGTCAGTTCAGGGACCTTTAGCCCGTACGGTCAAGGATCTGGCGATGCTTCTATCGGTGCAGGCCGGTTACGACGACGAGCAGCCATTGGGGATTGCACAAGATCCTGTGATTTTCACCCACTCGCTGAAACGCGATTTTAAGGGAATAAAAGTGGCATTCTTGGGCAATCTTGGCGGCTACCTGCCAATGGAGCCAGGAGTGCTTGATCTCTGTCGAAAAGCCCTCAAAGATTTTGAGACCATCGGCTGTGTTATCGAGGAAGCGCTACCGGATTTCAATCAGGACCGCCTCTGGCAAACCTGGTTGACATTAAGAAGCTTCCTTAGTTTGGGGAATTACGGTAATCTCTATGCCGATCCTGTAAAGCGGGCAATGATAAAGCCCGAGGTCATATGGGAAATAGAAGGTGGGTTGAAATTAACCGGAGCAGATGTTTTCAAAGCGATGGCAGACCGGAGCGACTGGTATCGGGCCATGCTACCTCTGTTCCGCAAATATGATTACTTGCTGATTCCCAGTGCCCAGGTTTTTCCGTTCGACGCTAAAATTCATTGGCCGAAGGAGATAGCTGGCAAACCCATGGATACATATCACCGTTGGATGCAGGTTGGCATACTTGCCGCCTTTCTTGGCGTCCCCACTGGCACTTTCCCGGTTGGATTCAATCAGGCAGGTCTGCCGATGGGAATTACGGTGATGGGCAAACCGCAATCCGATCTTTCGGTGCTCCAACTGGCTTACTCTTACGAACAAGCGACCGGCTGGGTGCAAAAGCGCCAGCCGTCGTTACTATTGCAAAGCTGAAGTGAAATTATCTCAGAGATAACGGGACAGCCTTTAGACGGCTGTCCCGTTATCTATTGACCTATTAATCTCGCCTCTTAATGTGTTTGCTTGAGATCCTTGCTTTGAATTATTGCGGTCATAATATTTAGAGACTGCAAGAGCTTGTGTTGACTTCTACACGAACTCCGCGAAGCATGC
>DMNE01000253.1 GCA_003453735.1 Nitrospiraceae bacterium
TTCCAGGAATTTCAGAAGGGCCTCTGAGAGGCTCTCATCGGGCGAAACGCTTACCGGCGGCAAAACCAGGTCCCTAAGGATCAACAGGTCCGAGATCGACTCTTCAAACATTACGGGCCTTATCTCACTAAGCGATAATATTCCGGTGAGTTGGAAGTCATCGTTTACCACCGGGTAGAAGGACTCCCGGGTGGTGGCGATAAAACGCCGCAAGTGCCCAAAGGTCATATCTTCCGGGAGAATGGCAACGGCAGCGTTCCTGCGGTGCACGTCCCTTACCGATAAATCCTTAAGTATGTTGATTACACGATCGGATCTGTGCGCGGGGGAGTGGAATTTATTGAGAACCTGTTTTTCGTACAGGCTCCAGCGCTGCGAGAGCAAAATTGCCACGACCGAGGTGAACATGATGGGCACGATGAGCTGGTAGCCTCCGGTCATTTCGCACACCATGAGAAGCGCCCCGATGGGGGCCTTCGCGACGCCCGCGAAAAATGCGGCCATACCGACCAGGGCGAATGCGCCCGGGGAACCGACGATTCCGGGAAACCACGCGTGCGCCAGTTGCCCGACGGCCCCGCCCAGCATGGCCCCAATGAAAAGAGAGGGCCCAAAAACACCTCCGCTTCCCCCGGATGATATGGTGAAAGAGGTAGTTGCAATTTTCAGAAAAGCCAGGGTGAACATGAGTGCCATCGGGAGTTCACCCATCAAGGCTTTCTGGATGATCCCAAAACCCCCGCCTATAGCCTTGGGCTGCCAGAGCGCAACCAATCCAACCAAAAGGCCGCCGCATGCAGGGATAAGCGCTCGTTTGATAGGGAGTTTCCGGAAAAAATGGTCTCTTAGACCATAGAAGGTCTTGACGTACATGTACCCGAAGGGGACACAAACCAGCCCCAGGACAGCGTATAAAAGCAGTTCCACAGCGTTTGAAAATTCTATGGCAGGAATTGCGAATATGGGCTGGTGGCCGAAAATTCCGGTAAAAATTGCATAGGAGACCGAGGAGGAAATGATGCACAGGACAACTCCCTCGGTTTCCAGGTCCTCCCGGTAAAGAACTTCTACCGCGGTCAGGGCGCCTCCCAAAGGAGCACGAAAGATGGCGCCCAAACCACCAGCGCATCCAGCCAAAAGCATGAGCCTTCTTTCGCGTATATTAAGCCGGAGGATACGCCCCAGCCAGGAACCGACTCCTGCTCCAATTTGCGCGATAGGGCCTTCCCTGCCGGCGCTTCCCCCTGTTGCAAGAGTGATTACGGAAGCTATTCCTTTTACGAAGGGAACACGCGTCCTGACGAATCCCTGCTTATTATGGAAGGCATCGATGAAGGCATCGGTCCCATGCCCCTCTGCTTCAGGGGCCCAGGTATACACGATCAAACCTGAAAGCAGTCCTCCGAAAGCGGGAAGTAAAAAGAGAAGCCAAAGACGAAGCGGCGTCCCCGCCACCCGAGATACGATTTGCTCACCGGCGGGCTTTCCTCCTGTATAACCTGTAAGATACTCCATCCCCCAAAAAGTGGTCCACTCCAAGAGATAGAAAATGGCGGCGGCCCCAAGTGCACTCAAGGTGCCAACTGCCGTTCCGTAAACGAGCCAGCGGAAGAACTTGTGTTCCCGAAATACCCTTGGAAAAGCAACGAACCATTTGCCTGCGGAGATTTCCTCAACATCACTGCCCCCTACGGGATCAATTCCTGTTTCCAATTTCTGACCTCTCGCTTCAGATGAATTCAGGAGCTTATAACACCTCGGTGCCTATTATGCCATTTCCGGGGGCAAATCTTTACACTCTTCATCACAAAACTTACTTAATGGGACAAAAGAGTTAGGTTGGAGTGCAAACAGGACAGCAGCATGGAGAACGAACCAGCAAAACACCCCCCGATGAATTCCTTTCTCTTCATGTCCATAGCAGCCCTGGTTGGAGTCATTGGCGGATTCGGAGCAGTTGCTTTCCGGTTTTTGATAGCATTCTTGCATAATCTATTCTTTCTTGGTCAGTTTTCGATAACCTATGAAGCAAACGTCCACACACCCCCTGGTCCTTGGGGGTTTTTCGTGATTTTCGTGCCTCTCGTTGGTGCGCCGGGGGCTTCATTTTTGTTTTCCAAATTCGCACCAGAAGCAGATCGGAATTGCGTTCCGGAGTTTATGAATGCGATCGGCTACAACAGGGGCATAATAAGGCCTGTAGTGGGCGTTGTTAAATCGCTGGCGTCAGCAATCTCCATAGGCAGCGGGGGTTCTGTCGGGGCAGAAGGTCCACTGATGGAAATTGGATCTTCCTTTGGTTCGACTCTCGGCCAATATATACGAATGCCAACATGGCAGCGGATTACTCTCGTTGCAGCCGGAGCCGGAGCCGGGCTAGCTGCAACTTTCAATACACCGATTGGGGGAGTGTTTTTCGCTATGGAGATCATCCTCCATGAGGTCAGTGTAAGGACCGTGGTTCCTGTTGCAATCTCCACGGCTCTAGCAACCTACATCGGTCAGATTTTCTTTGGCGTACATCCCGCATTCTTAATTCCGAAACTCCAGATCCCTTTTTCTCTCCTGTTAAACCCGCTGCTGATCGGGTCCTATTTAGGGGTAGGCATCGTAACGGGGATAAGTTCCGCGATTTATATCCATTCGATTTACTTTTCTGAAAAAATTTTTGAAGCGAAAATGCCGGGTAATTACTACCTCCGTCATATGACCGGAATGTTCATGGTCGGTGTAGTGATGTACCTTTCAATCACTTCTCTGGGGCATTACTACATAGAGGGTGTAGGCTACGCCGGGATTGAAGATGTGCTCACCGGGAAACTCACTCAATTCTATCTGCTACTCCTGCTGTTCGTCTTGAAACTGCTGGTTACTTCTCTTACGCTAGGCTCGGGGGCCTCGGGCGGCATTTTTTCACCAGCATTCTTTTTGGGCGCAATGGCCGGCGGCTCTTGCGGGGTCGTGTTGAACGCATTATTTCCTTCGCTGCCAGTGAGCCCTTCTGTTCTTGCACTTGCAGGCATGGCAGGCATGGTAAGTGGATCGACTGGGGCGGTTATTACCGCTCTGGTTATGGTTTTTGAAATGACGCTTGATTACCATACCGTTTTCCCATTAACGCTTACCATTGCCACTAGCAACGGAATCAGGACTATTCTTTCGCGTCACACTATTTACGGTTTAAACCTGAGCAGGCATCGGCATTTTAAGCCAATTACCACGCGGATTGATTTCGGGCATCTGAAGCAGGCTAAAAGCAACATGGAAAGTTCTCCGGCGATCCTCCCGGGCTCCATGTCCATAGACCATTTCGCAAAGTTGGTTTCGCTGAGAAAAGAGGGTCCGAGTTTCATTGTGGAAGACGATAAGAAATCGATTTTAGGCTTTATCTCCGGGAAGGATGCACAGAAAGCTCTCGACGCCCCGTCGGGCATGACGCTCAGCGATTTTGCTGAAAAGAAGTTTATCACGGTTTCAGAGGATTCGCCTGTTTTTGAAATTATATCTGATATGCGCGCAGAAAGAGTGGCCACAGCCATCGTATTTTCTAAGGGGAAACCGTTGACGGGCTCAAACGTCGTCGGGATTATCACAAGGGAGCAGATAGCCAATCTCATTGAGGAGAGCGCGGAATATTATGAGGAATAGCAGAGACGGGTTAAATCGGGCATGTGATGGCGGATATTTTAGGAATGAACATCAGTGGAAGGTGTTTAGTTACCTCTCTTTTCAATGAGTTTACAGGATGAAGATAGAAGACATAGTACTTATTGCAAATCATAATATGCGGAAAAAGGAGAGATATCCCTATTCGTAGTCTGGAAGTGAAATGTTGTCAGCGAGGTCACGCCCAGCAGTTATATCAGCAACCCAAGGTATCGCTAGAAGGTTGAAGATCCGATTTCAAAGGAACAACGTGAACCTTGACCTCGGTGCAAATGCAGCGGAAAAACGTAAAGCAGCTTTCTGTTTGCCGAAAGCGAAAGACCCGAATAGGTGCTGGTACCGCTCGAAGGCTTTCGTACAATCGCCGTTGGGACGGTGAAAGTAACCAAGGGCGTTCCCCCAGGTCATTACGAACTTCTCCTGAAGCACGCCGGTAAGTAACAGCAAGTATTGAGGGGATGTCAGGTATGAAATCCAAAGAGTTTTCAGCTTGCAAATAAGGTCTGAAGTAAAGGATATGTGCAAATGATGACTTTTGAGGTAGCTTAGATGATAGAGAAGTTGAGGATTTGCGTTGTAGCCTGCCTTATCGGCGGGATTTCCATCCTTATTTATCTTACAAACCAGGACTCACACTACTTTCATGTGTTCTACCGAGGTCTCTTCTTTCTTCCCGTCGTCCTGGCAAGTTTCTGGTATGGCTTGCGAGGAGGTCTGGCTGCATCACTGAGCATCTGTGTGCTTTATATACCATACGCTTTGAAGGTGTGGGCTGCGTTTTCAGTTATGGATTTTGATCGTATCATCGACCTCACTCTTTACAACCTGGTCGCGCTGGTCATGGGGATACTCAGTGACCGCGATAAGGCGAATCAAAAACTCGCACGAGAAGCTGAAAATCTTGCAACAGTCGGGAGGTCATTGTCCGCAGTGGCTCATGACATGAAAACTCCTTTGATCGCAATCGGAGGTTTTACCCAGCTCGTGAAAAAACATGTGCATGGGGACCACCCTCACCGTGACAAATTGGACATCATCATAGATGAAACTCAACGGCTCGAGAATATGGTGAAGGACATGCTGGACTTTTCCCGGCCGCTGCAATTGGATCAATCACCCGAGAACGTAGCAGCTGTTATAGAAGAGTGCCTAAAGGTGGTTGCGGCTGAGGCTCAAAGAATGAAGATTGTGGTGAAATGCGACTGCGCTCAAGGACTTTCGGCAATATCCATAGACCGAATGCGAATGAAACAGGCCCTGATTAATCTGATAATGAACGCCATCCAGGCTTCACCGGAAGGCGAAACTGTGACTGTAAGGAGCTATCAGACAAGGCAGAAAAGCGTCATCGAGGTAATCGACTGTGGTTGTGGTATTCCGGTAGACCAAAGAGAAGGAATCTTTATCCCATTTTTTAGCACCAAGAAAGATGGTACAGGACTTGGACTCCCAATAGTCAAAAAAATTGTAGAAGCCCACCGAGGACAGATACAGATCCTGGATAATCCTAAACATGGCACAATTTTTCGAATCGTGCTTCCCATCAAGTAACGGTCTTCCCCCCGCGTAGCAAATTGTTGTTATGATAGGACAAGCGCTTGNNTAACTCATGCAATATCGCCCTATTGATGCGCTATCTCTAAGAAGGTGAAGTGGAAGGCGCTCTGCTTGGGGGTTTGGTACGCCCCGCTCTGATACCCCAAGGCCCCATTCCCTGCCCTCCGGGGGTGCTGCCACCTCAAAATCCACGGCAACCCTAAAAACCGACCTCTCTAAAATGCCTCACAATCGATATATCAACCGCCCAATCAATGCCCTTTATTATCAGAAGAATACGATCAGTCATACAAGCACTCACACTTAACCGAAATCCATTATTCATCTTTTTACGCATATCTAAAATTCCATCCTTTCCGGTTGATTCTTCCTGTCAAGGCATACCCATGCCAAATCCTTCCAAACCAGCGCCCAGAGCCAATTTTAGGCTTTATTGCTCACATAATGGATGTTATAAATTTGTTACGAACTCAATAGATAACATGTGGAATCTGTTCAGTTTATGG
>DMNE01000053.1 GCA_003453735.1 Nitrospiraceae bacterium
GGACACCTCGCCGATGTCCTTTACGCAGATTGGCGTCCCTGCGTCATTCGTCGAGAGGACGATGTTCCGGAAGTCCTCTATAGACTTCGCGTAACCTCTGCCGCGGATCATATACTCGGTTCCACCGAACTCAATAAGCCTGCCGCCCGCCTCGGCATTCCCAGCGCGGACCGCCTCAACAACACGGCTGATTGGTATCCGGTAGGCCTGAAGCCTGTTGGGATCAACATTCACCTGATACTGACGGACAAATCCGCCGAGGGGAGCGACCTCTGCAACGCCCGGCACTGCTTTCAGATGATACCGCAGGTACCAGTCCTGCAGTGACCGCAGCTCCGCAAGGCTGTGCGTGCCCGACTTGTCGACCAAGGCATACTGGAAAACCCAGCCGAGACCGCTGGCATCGGGGCCTATTTCGGTGGTGACCCCCTGCGGCAAATGCTGGATCACGCTCGAAAGGTATTCGAGCGTCCGAGACCGCGCCCAGTAAATGTCGGTGCCGTCCTCAAAGATGATATAGACGAAGGAGTACCCGAAATCTGAAAAACCGCGAACAGCCTTGACGTGGGGAGCGCCGAGCATAGCGGTTACAATCGGATAGGTCACCTGATCCTCGACGATGTCGGGGCTCCTATCCCACCGGGAGTATACGATTACCTGCGTCTCGCTGAGATCGGGAATGGCGTCAAGCGAGAGGTGCTTTATGGACCACCATCCCGCTACGCATGCTACTGCAACGAGGGTGAAGACAATGATCTTGTTGTTCACCGCAAAATCGATGATGCGGTTAATCATAGCCGGTGGCTTTTGCGGCAGGATGAGTCATTGCGTGGCCCTTTACACCTTCTTTATAATGTTCCGGAGCCTCCTCGAAGCGTTTTTTACATGCTTCCGAGCAGAAATAATACGTCTCTCCCTTATACTCGATCGTCCTGCCCGCAGCTTTCGCTCTGTTCTCCTCGATATCCATGCCGCACACAGGGTCTTTCCGTGCGGTTCCGTAGATTTTTGCACCGCCCGCCCTCAACCGGCTTTCGGAGTCGATAAGAAAATTGCCCGATACGACAATTCTTTCGCCAGGCATCAACCCCCTAACTATCTCGACCCGATCCCCAAAGCGCCACCCGGTTTCGACATCCCGAGGCTCGAAGAAGCCGTTTCCGCGATCGATAAAGACAGTTTTTTTGAGTCCTGAATAGCGAACCGCATCCGCAGGAACTGTTATCGAGGGACTGAAGGCTACCGGCAATTCCACATCCACGAACATATCAGGCCTCAGCAGAAAACCTGGGTTGTCCGCCTCAAGACGTATCTTCAGGGTCCGCGAATTTGCATCAAATTGCGGAAGTGTATTGCTCACGCGTGCACGAACCGATTTTTTCTGAGTAGGAAGAATCACCCGTGCGATTAAGCCCGGCCGGAAATACTCGGCTTCATTCTCGAAAATGTCCGCAAGGACCCAGACATGGCTCATGTCCGCAATACGGTAAAGCTCAGTTCCCCGCTCGAAACGCTGTCCAACCGAGAGATTTCTGGCGATGACAAAACCCTTCTCGGGAGCCCTGATCTCGATTTCGTCCGGACTTTGATGGGAACGCATGATCTCGTCTATCTGATGCTCGTTCATCCCGAGATTGCGGAGAGAAATGCGATAGCTATCGATATTTGCATTAGTCAGTTCGATCTGGCCCTGGGGTTCCGTGCCGCTTGACTCGAACCGTTCCAGGGACCGCAAGCCATAGAGATAAGCCCTAATGGCCGGGAAGAACTCCGGAGAATAGAAGGTGGCCAACAGCTCATCCTTACCGACGAGACTGCCTGTGGTCACTGGAAGGACCCTCTTAACCCACCCGTCGGTGGCCGAATTGATCCGATAGACCCTGGTCTCATCGATAACGACCCTGCCCAGCATCCGCATGGTATTGCTATAAGGAGCTTTTTCAACAGTTGCAACCTTGACGCCTGTCAACTGCTGCTGTTGCGCGCTCACGTTCACTGTCCCCGGGGGCATACCGGAAGGGGCTGGGAAACCGCCTGCGTAAACGGGCTCAAGCGGCATGCCGCAGGGTGCAACCCCTGCCTTGTCATACTTTAACCCAGGGTTCATCGGATCAACATAATACAAAACCTTGCGGGCCCCCTGGGTGCCACTTCCAATGACGCGATTCTTCTGATACCAGTTGCCGGCAAGGAAAGAGGCCGTCAACAGAAAAAGGAGTAGAGCAACACGAAGTGTTTTTCTCAAAAAACTACCCCCTTGACATTAAGAAAGCCCCGGAAAAACCGGGGCCTATTCTTAGCAGCATACAACGCCGGAATGAAGTGGTCTGCAGGTCTCTCCGGACCTGCAGACCACCAATGCTAGTATACAACAAGAGCGTGCATCATGTCGTGCTCTTCGTGTTCAAGTATGTGGCAATGCCATACATACTCGTTCCCGCCAGTCCGAGGGCTGGGCGGCGCTTGTCCATACTTGATGGAGCCGTAATCGTTTTTGACGTTGACGGGATTGCCCTTCGCATCAGTAATTGTCGCCAGGTTGAACTTCATGATGACCCTGGCAACAGTCCCCGGATACATCCGTACTGTGTCCTTCCATCCCTGCTCGTCATTATAGGGCGCGATGACGGGGCTGGTGAAGTTAATCTTCCCCGGGAAAACACTTTCGTCAAACAACTGCCTGTTGATGACCTGGACATTCACCAAGTGGAAATGCATTGGGTGTACATCTCCGGTTCTGTTATAGATCTCCCACACCTCTTCAGTTCCGTTGCTGACTTGCTGTTCCGTGGCCCCTACGTTTTGCCCGGGAGGAGTGGGCGAAAAATCAGATGTCACAACATAGGGAGAGCCGTAGGGCGCCTTCGAATCGCCGATTATCTGGATAAGTCGGCCGCGTTCGTCAAAGTACTCGTTCAGGGTCAGAAACCGCACAGAAACTTTCTTCGGCACGGCCNNGTGTCCTCCGTCCCTGTTGCCGCAACTACGTTGAAAACCATGAGGACTCTGGTATTGGGGCCATAGCCGGGATTAGTGTACTCGTTGACCGGGTTGCCGATACCAGCACTAGCCGGGAGGGTTACAAGGTAGTTATAGCCAGGGAAATAGTCGTTCCGATCGTCTCCGGATGGAAACGGCGCTGGTGCATCGTTATAAAGGATCACTTGCGTTCCCGGCTTAACGCTGCTGAAGTCAACAATTACGTCTGCCCTCTCAGCAGGCGCCATGAGAAGCGATGAGAGAACTTCCGAAGGGTCGGTCTGCCCAGTGGTCGGATCTGGATTCAGCCCCGATGGGATGTTTTTGCTCGGCAGGAAGGTCATCGGTTGATTGGACGGAACCTCGACGGGACTTGCAAGAAAACCCCCTTCTGTGCCTATCACAAGGAATGATGGGTGTCCCGTAGCAGCGTTTACGAATGGCGTGTTGGTCGGGGAAGCAGGAGGTACAGTGCTATTCAAAGTGATCCCATTTTTACTACTGTCCGCGATGTACAGCTGGAGGTTAAGGAAGCGGGCGTTACAGGCGTTGAGAAGACGCAGTCGATAGCGGCGCGCCTGGACGGCTGCCGTCGGGTAAGCCGTCCCGTTGACCAGCATTGTATCGCCGAAGTACTCTGGGACGACAGATGGATCGGGGGGCGCAGTTGTTAGGATCGGTCCCAGTTCCCAGCGGCCAGTGCTTGGGTCTCCTTCATAAATATGGGCATACCAAAGGCTGCCAGGTGTCTTTAGTCCTTCATATGTCGGGTCAGCAGTATTTATATCTTTGCCAACGAAGATTTTGTCCTGGAAAATGAGGGGTAGTTCATTCCCACCATTCTCGATATAGTTTGGCAGACCCTCACTGATCAGTCCCTGTTCAAAACTATCTCGTACTATCAAGGCGCTAGCGACTCCGGAATAGGCATTGGTCCGGGTGATACCCCACGCATGGTCGTGATACCACATGAACCTGGCGCTCTGGTCCAGGGGATAGTAATATTCAGCCTGATTGAATTTGGCGCTTGGATTCAGTATGTTGTTCAAGAAGCTCGTGCCGTGAACTCCATTGGGGGTGAACCAGTCAAAGGGTCCGCCGTCGCTGATCCATGGGACATGGCCGCCATGAAGGTGGACTGCAGTACGGTTCTGAGCCTGGTTAGCACCCGGGATAGTCGTGTCGATTGGAATAATGCTCGTAAGCGGCAGCATGTTGCTAAAGGTTATCTGTATCGGATGCCCCTTCTGCCCAATGATGATTCCGCCCAAGTGTTTGGCAGAACCAGGAAAAAGTGGATTAGCAGGATAGTAACCCCACAGAGTAGTCGGACACGTTTTATTCGGGTAGCCAGAATAGCCAGAATAGTCAGAATGGCCAGAACATAAACCAGGAATAAGAGGTAAAATCGTGTCCGTGAACTGCTCGATGTTAATCGTGTAATGGGTCACGCCTGTTACCGGTGCGGCACCATCGGATGCAGCCACTGGGATTTCATCAGGGCCGATGCCGCGCAGCGTTGTCTCGAAAAGCGGTATTGGCGGGCTCTGATAAAAGGCCTGTGCTGAGCCCACGCTAAACACCAAAAGCAGAGCAATCGCTGCGCCCGCAATTGGGTAATACCTTATAGAAGCTCGTATCTTCATAGTTGCTCTCCCCCTCTCTGAGAAATTGCATCTGTTGTTCAGATCACTTGCTCCTCCACCAATAAAATACCTCCTTTCCCCCTATAGAAAAAATTAGTAAATGGCCTATAAATTATATTTATCACATAAAGGCAATGATTGATAGGAAAATAATGCTCTATTATGGATGATTCTTGCTATCGGGAGGCTTTTCGAGAATTATCGTTATACATTTTCTTAAAAGCAGAAGGAGTAACCCCGGTAAGTTTTTTGAAGGATTTATTAAAAGTGCTTACGTCATTGAATCCCACCTCCATAGCGACCTGCGAAATGTTTAGGTCTCTCTTCCTTATCAACAATTTCTTTGCCCTTTCTATCCTCCCGAAGGTGACAAATTTCTTGGGGCTCATCCCTGTGTGTTTCTTAAAGACCCTGCTGAAATGATACTCACTGTAATTCGCCTCCTTTGCAAGCATCTTAAGCGGAATTGTGGAGGACAGATTATTGTTGATGAAACTGATGGCGCGGAACAGTGATGAAGGCATGTCTGTGGTTAGGGGGAGGAACCCGCTTTCCTGTTCCACTTTATCTATTCTCTTTCTTCTTTCCCGTGTTGACCTCTTGACTATAAGGAGCTTCTCTATGATATCCCTCAGAGCCAGCAGGTTGACCGGCTTCTTGAAGTAGTCGACAACACCTATGCGAAAGGCCTTTATCGCAATGCTCTCAGAACTCATGTCGGTCACAAAAACGACCGGGACATGTGGCATCGAAGATTTAATGGTCTCCAAAAGTGCCAACCCACTTTCTGGACTGAAGCCGCAGTCAAGAAGAACCATATCGACCTCAGGACATTTGCTGAAATCAATCAAGTGGTTGCAGAAATGGGATTCGATCCTTTCATCGATCGAAAAAACGGTGTGATAGAGCTCCTGGCCTTCTTTGTCGGCAATCACAATAATTGGATTTTTTTGCATAGCACCAACTCGTCCTTGTTCCTTCGAAACAGTGCCGCCAACAACCGTGACGGTGAGGCCACCCTTTCCCCCCCGTGGGGTAAACCCTCTCGCACAAAGAACAACGCTGCTCTTATTCGGTTCAAGACAAACTTGCCGATCTTGATTGGCCGGACTTCAAAGAGCCGTGCGACGTTCTTCCCCCTCAGTGTCCATTTTTGGCCACGGGCATAAGATTTCTTTTGGAAAGAAATGCTGGGCACGACGTGGGCGATCAAGGTTATGGAGCCACAAATTTGCCTGCAAAGCATCTAACGGGGAAATACCTCCCACTTCAGGGTACCGATATACGGCATCCCTAAGAATTTCATTTCTTCTTATCGGATTAAAAAGCGGAATGCTTAAATATTGGGGTGTACCTTTCCCCTTAACGCGCTAGAGTTTCACGTCTCCACCAAAAGAGTAAGCACGCTCTTAAATGCAAAACCATCCGATCTTCCGTGATTCACTTTCCGTTGCCGCTCACCGTTAATGTTACTATGTAAGAGTTCCTCCTCAGCATTTTTATCATTTTTAAGAACGTTATACGTTTGATCCTTCTTTTGATATCCTCATTCACTTGGAGGGAAATGCATAGGTTAATTGTAGTTAATTGTATCCGAAAAACTGGGGGATATTCCATTGAAAATAATAACAGCAGCATCGAGAAAGAACACTAACCGCTTGAAATCTATGAATTCATCAGTTTTGGCTTTCTCGCACGCGGACTTTCCCACAAAAAATTTATCTCGACAACTAATTATCAGGAATTACTTCCTCTTGAACATCTTCTTCAGGTCATCGAGGGAAAAGAAAAGCCTCGTCGGTCTTCCATGAGGACACTGGTCGGGATTCTCGGTCTGTTCCAGGTCGGAAAGGAGTCGCTGTAAGCTTTCTTGCGTAAGAATCTCCTTCCCCCGGACAGAACTGTGACATGCAATCCGCGCTGCGATCTTCTCTTTCAAGGATTTGCCGGGCAGTATCCCTTCCAGCATGGATGCTGCAACATCTGAAAGAACGCCTCTCATGTCAGATGCTTCCAGTGCGTCAGGCAAACTCCTCACCATCAGTGTATCATGCCCAAAATCATCCGCCTCTATACCCAGTTCGTGAAGCATACCTTTATTCTCAACAATGACCCTATATTCTTTATGTGACAGCTTTACCTGCTTTGGAAAAAGCAATTGATGGGAATTCAGGTTTATCCCACGAAGAAAATTCTCATACAATATCCTTTCGTGAGCAGCATGGTGGTCTATGAGGGTTAATCCTCCCGTGCTTGCTGTCGCGAGGAATGTATCACCAAGATAGATAAATGGCAGGGGTGCCTGATACCGAAGTTCTCTGCTTTCGGAGACGTGTCCCATGGCCGGGATAGTCACTGCATGATCAGAGGAGGACAGCACGGCATTGTGTTCGAATCCTGCCCGCTCAGGTGCCCAGGTAAAGGGTGCAATGGAGTGAGCCCTCTCTTTTCTTATGGATTCCCTGATGTTGTTACTGACAAAACGATGAATTTCTTCTTTATTCTCAAACCTCACTTCACGCTTTGTCGGATGAACATTGAAATCGACTTTTTTCGGATCCGTATCAAGAAAGAGAAAAAATACAGGATGTTTATCCTGAGGCAGGATCCCTTCGTAAGCCTTATAGACTGCGTGAGAGACAGCCTGGTCTTTCACCGGCCGTCTATTGATAAAGATGAACTGATGCGTCTTGCTATTTCTGAAATTATCCCCTCTTGTCACAAAGGCTTTCATCTTAAAGCCTTGGCTGTCTGCCACCACCTCAGACAGCCCTTCAACAAACTCCAGGCCGTAAATTTGGAGAATCCTCTCCCTCGGTTCCGACGCCCCCGGAAGGTTCATAGTCTCTTGTTTCTCGGTGAACAACCTGAAACTTTTTTCCCACTGGGACAATGCCTCTTTTGTGACTATATCAATGATATGAAAGAGTTCTGTACTATCGGACTTGAGAAACTTTTTCCGTGCAGGAGTGTTAAAGAAGAGATCTCGTACTTCGATGGCTGTGCCGAGGGATGGAGCGTCTCTCGTCTCCGTAACTTTCCCTCCTTCGGCCTCTAAGGATATACCAGGTAGAGAGTTCTTCAGCCCTGTCATGAGCCTTATTCTAGACACCGAAGCAATAGACGGAAGAGCCTCTCCCCTGAAGCCCATGGTCTTAATGTTAAATAGGTCGTCCTCATTCCTTAGCTTGCTCGTCGCGTGGCGCTCAAAACAGAGGAGGGCATCTTCCCTGTCCATCCCGCGGCCGTTGTCGGTGACCTTTATGAGTCCTTTCCCTCCGCGTAAGACCTCAACCTTTATATCCGTACCGCCTGCATCGATTGAATTCTCGATAAGTTCCTTCACCACCGATGCAGGACGCTCGACGACCTCACCCGCAGCTATCTTGTTTCGCAGTTCAACTGGAAGGATAGCAATCTGTGGCATAAGACATTTTAGAAAATTGAATTAATAAAGGCAAATGGGAAGCTTGTAAAAAAAGGAAGCTGTCTTGTATCTTAATAAATAATAATTCGTAATGAGTATGGCGCAGCAAGTTATGGGGGAACTATTCTTTGATCGTGCTGCGTCATGCACCATTGACTTTCGGAGGTTTGCATGGACATAAAGAAATATGTGACTGATCTTGCTTTGGAGGCCAGGGCTGGTGCACGGTCCCTTGCAAAGGCAACGGCGGAACAGAAAAATTGTGTGCTTATCAAGATGGCAGAAGCCATCAAAAAAAGATCGATGGAACTGATCGCGGAAAACAAAAAAGATATTGCGTATGCTGAGGGAAAAGGCCTTTCAAAGGCCTTGATAGACAGGCTCGCCCTTACCGATAAAAGGATCAAGGAGATGGCGCAGGGGCTCACTGAAGTCACACAACTGCCTGATCCTGTGGGCGAGATTGTGCATATGTGGCAGAGGCCCAACGGCATGACCGTTGGAAAGATGAGGGTTCCGATAGGTGTGATCGCGATAATCTATGAATCAAGACCGAATGTCACGGCAGATGCGACAAGCCTCTGCCTAAAGGCAGGGAATGCTGTCATTCTGCGCGGCGGGTCAGAAGCCATTCATTCGAATAAGGCGATTGCGGAGATCTTACGAGACGTGGCAAGGACAGAAGGTATCGACGAAGGTGCAATAACCTTCATCGATATCCCCGACAGGGAGGCCATCATCGAGATGTTGAAGCTTGAAGGTACCATAGATCTCGTTATCCCAAGGGGCGGGGAAGGACTCATTCGGACGGTGACCGAGAATTCCCTCGTACCCGTGCTCAAGCATTATAAAGGTGTCTGTCATGTCTTTGTCGACAGAGACGCCGATTTAATCATGGCCGAAGAGATATGCTTTAATGCGAAGGTCCAGCGGCCCGGAACATGCAATGCCATGGAGACGATGCTCGTTGATGAATCAATCGCCGAAGGTTTTCTGCCAAAGATGCTCAAGAAATTTGAGGATGCAGGGGTTCAGCTTAGGGGTTGCCCGAGGACGCTCGCCCTCCGCCCCGACATTATAGAGGTTAAAGAAGAGGATTATTACAGGGAATACCTCGATCTGATCCTGAACGTTAAGGTTGTCAACGATATGGAAGACGCAATGGAGCATATTGCAAAATATGGCTCTGCCCATTCTGATGCCATCGTCACCATGAACTACGACAGGGCGATGAGATTCTTGAGGGAGGTAGACTCCTCAGCGGTACTTGTCAATGCCTCCACAAGGCTCAATGACGGCTATCAGTTCGGTCTCGGAGCCGAGATAGGCATATCAACCGACAAGATACATGCACGTGGTCCAATGGGACTGGAGGAGCTCACCTGCACAAAATTCATTGTTCTTGGAAATGGACAGCTAAGAGAATAGAGAGATCAATAAACTTTATTTCTTAACCGGGAATACCGTAAGGCCTGTGCCTTCAGGAGCAGAAAGCATGTCAATGCTCGTTCGCTCTCAATTCTTGGCAAAGGTTCATTTTTATTGGTTTCTTGCTTAAGAGAAACTCTGAAGACGGAAAAACGAAGGATATCAAAATGGTGGTAGGTCTTATTTCTTCAGTCCCTCAAGAAGGAAAGATAATTGCAGGGCAGTTGGGAGAACAGCGACAAATGAGCGGCATGCCGTTACGTGAAGGCAAGACACATGGTAACGACGTTATCTACATAGTCTCCGGCATGGGTAAGACAAACGCGGCCCATGCAGCGACCGTTTTGAACGAGAGATTCTCTCCGGGTATCGTCATCCTCTTTGGTGTTGGAGGTGCCTATCCTTCAGCAGGTCTTGAGGTCGGGGACTTGGCGGTGGCAAAGAAAGAGATTTACGGTGATGAAGGGGTTCTACGGGGTGACAGGTTCCATGGGACTGAATTTATCGGCATCCCGCTTTTGAAAAGGGACGGAAAAAGGTATTTCAATGAATTCCCGTTAGATAGGAGGCTTATCAGAATGGCATTGGGGTCTTCCCTCCTCGTCACCAGGACGGTATCTGGAACCTTTGTCACGGTCTCCACCTGCACAGGCACAAAAAAAAGGGCTTTCGAGTTCGAAAAGAGATTCGGGGCCATTTGTGAGAACATGGAAGGCGCTGCGGTCGCACATATCTGTGCGATATATGGGATACCTGTGATCGAAATACGGGGGATCAGTAACATTGTGGACAATAGAGATAAAGACAAATGGAATATCGGGCTCGCAGCTGAGCATTGTCAAAAAGCGGTACTGAACTTACTGAAGCTCCCTATTACGTAACTTTGTACCGCAGTGATCCTTATTCCCACCTCTCATAAAAGACAATTTCATTCAGCTGTTTCCTTGGCGGACCTTCGGTCTTTTCCTCGAAAGGATACCCGATAGGGAAGATCCCTACAACCCGAATATTGGGGGGAATGTTTAACAGATCGCGGATTCCCTCCTCGTTAAATACCCCCACGAAGACCGTCCCGAGGCCGAGTGCTCGTGAGGCGAGCATGAGGTTCTGGGCTGCTATCCCTAGGTCGGTCATATAGTAAAACTGTTTCCAAATGACTCCTGATTGAGAGGGGTCGGCGCAGGCGACAACTACAACCGGAGCTTCTGCGATACCCTTTTTTGCCGGATTCGTCTTGTATCCCATAGGTCCGAAAAAGGTCTCGACATAAGAGAGTTCGCTCAGTTTTTCTCTGGTGGCAGCATTCTTGACAACGACAAAACTCCAACACTGGCGGTTTGCCCACGAAGGGGCTTGCCGGACCGCTTCAAGTATGACAGCAAGTTTTTCGTCTTCCACTGGCTTATTCACGAACCTGCGCACGCTTCTCCGCGTTCTGATGGTCTCAAAGGTATCCATAGATTCCTGCTATCGAAAAGGTGCGCA
>DMNE01000441.1 GCA_003453735.1 Nitrospiraceae bacterium
CGTTTTTCGTTTCGACATTACGCGAACATGCCGACTGGGAAATAATTTGAGGAGGTGATAGTATGTATCTGGCCAAAACTGACAGCTGGTATCTGGAAAGAATTATTTGGTTGATCGGAGGTATTCTCACGCTCTCAAGCGGAGTATTGGCATGGGTGTACAGTCCTTACTGGCTGATTCTAACATGCTTTGTCGGCGTCAACCTNNTTGCCTTATGGCAAACATACTGTACAAATTGGGTGCAAAACCTAGATTACAGAAATAAGCGGGAAAAAAGATCAGGCCGACGGCACCCTCAAAGAGAGAGGCTTGACGTCGGTAAACTGTCTCAAAGACAGCCGTTATGGGTTGTGCTAAAAACCCTCAAATGGGTGGCCTCTTCCTGTTCGGCGTCAAACTTTCCTGCTATAAAAACATAAAAACCCTCTATGAGTGTATTCATCCTTAAAGCAGAAACTCATCCGATCGAGCTAGAGAAAGCATACCTGTAAAAAGAGGCGATTCCTTTCATATTCTGAACAAGTAACTTTATTAGACCATGCACGTCTTCTATATAAGGGAATGGAAGAATTGCTATTATCACCAAAAAGGGAGACAATAAAAAGAGGAGTGGAGTTATGCAGGTAACTCCCAACTCAGGAGGCTAGAAGATGAAAAGCAGGATTACAGCATGGATCCTCCTGATATTAATGGTACTGACGCCAACACTGGCGTTCGCGCAAACCCAGCAGCCTGATACGTCAGCGCCGCCTGTATCACAACCATTGGTCAGAGAAGGTACATTTGCGGTAGGTCTTGTTAAGGCCCTGAATCTTAGCGAAACAACGAATGAAACCGAAGCCGAAAGCATTCTCACAAAAGCGGGAGTAGCACCCGCCAACGGATGGATATCAGATTACCCTGTTACCCCAGATGTAGTTGGTGACCTTAAGGCCTCAATAACAAAGGCAACTCAGGCCGGAAGCATCACAACCTCTGACGCAAACGCTCAAAACGCACTGCAGACAGTAGAAAACTACTACGCAATGACAGTCGCTCCAGCACCAAGCGCTGCGCCTCAGGGAGAATCAGGCTCAGGATACTATGACAATACAGTCGTAGATAACTATTACAACGATGAGGGGCCGCCTGTTGTCACATACTACACGCCGCCACCGGACTACTCTTACCTTTACACGTGGGTGCCGTATCCTTTCTGGTGGTGGGGATGGTGGTTCGGAGGCTATTACATTCTGTCAGGATTCACCTTTCCCGCCTACTACGGATACTGGCCGGGAGTTTGGTACCCTTACCACAGCTGGTACGGAAGAGGTTACTGCTACCGTAACTGGTACGGAAGAACGTATTGGGGAAACCATGGTCCGTGGAATAACGCTAGCGCATTCCGCGCTAACACCACAATTTCAAATCATTTTCGTGATCCAATCACTCATACCATGGGAACCATCAACCCCGGAACCCACGCAATGAACGCTGGGACAAGTAGCCGGAGTTTTTCACATTTTGCAACCCCTCAGGCAGCGGCAAGCGCCAGAGCAATATATAACACAACCCGGGGTTCCATGACGTCAGCAGCACACACCCAAGGGACGGCCACATGGAACAATCATCCATATACAACAGGGGCTTACAACCATAACTATGCGTTATACAGCAGGTCATACACACAGCCCTCTTACGCCTCACATTACAACACGTTCTCAGGCAGATCCCAGTTCGTCGGCGGCCAAAGAACATTCAACACCACGCACTCATACGCTACACACAGCTTCAGCTCTTCGGGTATGAGATCCAGCTCAGGCGGGTCTAGGGGATTCTCAGGCGGGTCTAGGGGATTCTCAGGTGGGCGCCGCTAACAACCGCGCACTAAAGATATAGGGGTAAGTCCAGCGAAGGAGATACCCCTATTCTTTTTTACTTATTGATTTCTAAATTCCGGACCCTTATTTAACCTAAAAGAAGGATAAGTTTATCAAACAGCTCTTTGTGAAAATGCGTTAGCATCTGTTAATGCGTCATAAACATAAGTGGCAGACTTCTCTTGCAGCACCTCCGCCCCACAACACCGTGAATTAAGACCATGTCTGTCAAACTCCACAAGAAGATACCCGACATGCTCTGAGTATTGTCCTCCGTTGTTCTGTTATCCCGACCCCTCGGCTCAGATAGCACGGATCATGATATATAAGGCGTTCCTTAAGTTGCCCTTTTATCTTGAGCGCTCCCTTTTTAAGGGCATCACACATTGTACTGTTTGACTTTTCTCTTGGATGGGATATAGTGGAAATAAATGCCGGGCAGAGAGCTTTCGCAAAGGACTGCGCTATCTGTGTCCCAGCGAGGAAGGTATGTAGAGTTTGACTGAACAGGTTTATATAAATGACACGGCGATGCTGATCCCTTATAGAGGGGGCCATCCATGGGCTTGATCAAGAAAGAAGTGACCATACTTCACGTGGAGGATGACCCTAATCTTGCCCGGATCGTCCGGTCATTCTTTGAGGAGTTCGGGTTCAACGGCACAACAATCGTCGCAGGAAGTGTCAGGGAAGCATTTGATCTTCTCAACAAGAGAGAGCGGAAACAGCAGCCTTTGAGTCTGATCATCTCTGACATAGGACTCCCTGATGGGAGCGGTCTGGATCTGATCCGCGAGGTGAAGACAAACCCTCACTGGCGAATGACACCGGTTATTGTCCTTTCGGGCGAAAAGAACCCTGCAGTGATCAACGCCGCTTATGCGCTTGGCGCAAACAGCTATCTGCCCAAAGATTCCCTAGGCGTCAACTTGGTTGTCTCATTGGAGAGCTTTTACAAATGCTGGCTGGAGAATGTCCAGCTTCCTCAGACAGGGGTCGTAGACCGGGTCCAGGAAGCCCTGGACAGGGCATGCGGGCTAAGAGCCAGGACCTCCGAATTTTACCTTAAGCTTGCCAGGGGTTCTGTGAAGAACTCTGAAATAAAGTTCTGGCTCGATCGTGCGTTGGTTGAAGGGAACCTATCAAACCTGCTCGCTTTTTTCAGCGATAAGCTCAATGAACAGGATTTTCCCCCTGATGTGATAGACCGTGTGGTGAGTGTTCAGGTTCAGGTGGCTAATGCATTAATTAAGGCGGAAAAGCATCTAAAAAAGATGCCCTCTCCCGGTTCCGATCTTCTCTACGAGTGGGTCCTCGAACTCACGGATGCAATTAACGAAGAGGTTTTCGTTGAGGCGCTCGCCTGCCTCTTCCCCAAGAGCCCAGTTGTCGCGACAGCCCTCAAGGCACGTGCAGCCGCGCAGTTCAAGGCTTTGGCTACATATATTGTGGAGAGCACCCAGCGGCGGGAGCTTCGTCGAAAGGCCGTCTCATTGCTTAACAGGTCACGACTGCTCGAGAAAGCAGGCAGAAGAGGGAGAAAAGGCAAGAACTCTGAGCCCTAAGTGGGTCGTGATGGAGCAACTTGATCGGGCAGGAAGAAAAAAATGGGAATATTTTCAGTCAGCGAGGCAAAAGAAAAGGCCCTCTGGGCCAAAATGGAGGCTTTGAATGTACGGGAAGAGGACATCCAGGAGTCCTTCGTCCGTTCGGGTGGCAAGGGCGGCCAGAATGTGAACAAGACCTCTACGTGCGTCTACCTCAAGCACATCCCGACAGGCGTGGCGGTCAAGTGCCAGAAGGAAAGGTCACAGGCCCTGAACCGGTATCTAGCACGGGCGCTCCTTGTCGGCAAGATCGAGCAGATGGTCAAGGGGGCAGAAAGCGAAGAGATAAAGAGAATAGAAAAAATACGCCGCCAGAAAAGAAAGCGCTCCAAGAGGGCAAAAGAAAGAATGCTTGTAGATAAGGCAAAGGTATCTGAAAAGAAAAGATTACGCTCCCGCCACTCCATTGAATCCACTGGCTAGAGCTTAATGGACAATGCATACAAGTATTAGGATAGCGCCGAATTTGATGATAGAGGGATTAGGAGGCTTCGCCTAAGTCCAATCTTTACCCATTTTATAGCCAGCCCAAATTCCGATAGAACCTCCAAGAGCACCAAAGAATAAAGAAGACATGGATAACGCACTATCTCCCCAAATTAAAGGAATATAACTGCCAATGAATGACCCTATAACCATACCTGTCATAACAAATTTTTTCATAATTGTCTTATACCATATCTTCAGATAGAAAATAAAGATTAATCGGCTTCTTGGCTATCTATAGAGGCAGCACTATGCCGCCGCTAGAGCAAACCAGTGGATATACGTAATAACACGGGTATTGAGTTCTACCAAAAGAATTCACTAGTGCGATCACTTCCGCCGCACTGCGGCCGAGGCCATCATCTATTACAATTCCGCTTTTCTATCCCGGTTGCTCGCCAAATACGAAGCGAACCCGAAAATCCTGGAACTGATCAAAAAGATCTCCCCGGCAGTCTGGCGGAACATTCAGTTGAACCTGCCCCGAGTACAATCAAAGAGAAGCATTCTTCTTTACCGCATGATGATAGAGTGCATTGCCATAAGTCGTATCTACGAAATAAGGCATTTACAATTTTCATATTTTTATTTATATAATATCCCTGTATCCCTGAGAAATATTGCTTACATGAATTTTTATTTATGGATTACAAATTAATATCTTTCCTGGAAAATAAGTTTAAAAAAGAAATCAGAGCCGCCACTGTTCTGTCCCCTAGTGAAGGCACATTTTCAGAATTCCCAAAGGAGCTCAATGAAAAGTTTGTCCGAGTATTGAAAGAGCAGGGAATTACGAATCTTTATTCACATCAGGCAGAAGCCTTCGAGTCAGTCATCAGAAACCAGGATGCGGTTATTGTATCCAGAACCGCAAGCGGAAAAACCCTGTCCTTTCTGCTGCCTATCCTAAATGAGTATATGCTCGCTGAAGCGCCCTTCACTGTGATGCTTCTCTATCCAACCAAGGCGCTCTCGCGGGACCAGGAAGGTACTTTAGGGAGGCTGCTGGAAGAGGCTTTGGATCAGCGAAAACTCGGCACTTTTGATGGCGATACGCCGCCTGAAGAACGTTCCAGACTTCAAAAAACCGCGGATTTTATCATAACAAATCCAGACATGCTCCATAGCGGCATCCTGCCGAATCATAACCGTAAGTGGAAGAGCTTCCTTTCGCGTCTTCGCTACATTGTAGTCGATGAAGTGCACACTTATAGAGGTGCATTTGGCTCTCATGTTTCAAATGTTTTCCGTCGGCTCGAACGGGTCTGTGAAATTCACGGCAGTAATCCAGTTTTTATCTGTTCATCAGCCACCGTTGGAAATCCAGGAGAACATGTCAACGCGCTTTTCCATAGAGAATTCAGGGTAATTGACAACGACGGTTCACCGCGCCCTGAGCGAAAGCTTTATTTTGTTAATCCCCCTGTTATCACAAGCGCAAACGGAGTATTGTTCAGAAAAGGGCCAGGTTCCGTATCAGTCCCTCTCATTCGTGAAGCCGCAAGGCTTGGTGTACGCACTATCTGCTTCTGCCGAGCAAGGCAGGAAGTCGAGCGGCTTTACAGAGCCGTGACCGATGGCAATCCGGATCTCTGGGAAATAGTAAAGCCATATAGAGGCGGCCTACTGCCGAATGAACGAAGAAAGCTCGAAAGGGACCTTTTCAGTGGAAAGATCAAGGTTATCATTTCAACAAACGCCCTTGAGTTGGGAATAGATATCGGGGATCTTGATTTCTGTATATTATCAGGGCACCCTGGCTCTGTCGCCAGTTTCTGGCAGCAGGCGGGCAGAGTAGGCCGGAAGGGCAACAGGGCGGTCGTCGTCTTTATCGCTAAAGATACCCCGGTAGACCAATATATAGTCCACCATCCTGAGTTTATCACCTCCACACCTATAGAGCAGGCGTGGCTCAATGCAGATAACCCCTATATTATCATGCAGCACCTCCCGTGCGCTGCATATGAACATCCACTGAGGGATGATGAGCAACTATTCAGATCAGCCGCTTATAAGCATGCGGTTGAAGTCCTGAAGGCTAACGAGACTATAGTGCCATATCGTGAGTTTTACCGGTATGCTCTTTCCGACTATCCCTCAAGAGGTGTAAATCTCAGGGGGATGACCGATTACAATATCGAGATTTACTGTGGGACGGAAGTCATCGGGGAGATAGACCCTATCGGCGCTCGGGGGACCCTTTATAAAGATGCGATCTATCAGCACCTTGGTGAGCGGTACATGTCCATGGAACTGGACCTCGACAAGAAACTGTGTCGTGTCGAAAAGGTCAAAGTTGATTACTATACCGAGGCTGAGTGGGAAAACCGTGTAACACTAACGTCTATAGAAGATTCGACTCTGAGAAACGAGAGTCAACTCCAGTTCGGGTATGTGAATGTTAACAAACAGGCAAAACTATATAAAAAAATACGGGAACGCAGTTTCGAAAATATCGGCTACGGACCTATCACGCTGCCCCCTTTCGAATATGATACAACCGGGTTCTGCCTTTTGCCTTCAAAGAGATGGCAGAAAGTGCTCTCCGCAACTGATAAGAGGTATGTCAGTGCCGCAATATATGGGCTCTCCTATCTTCTCAAGAAGACATCGCCAAGCATCTGTATGGGGGATATTTCTGACATAGATACCGACGTGTCGTTGACAGAAACTGGGGACAACGAGTGGAAGAGCGCTTTATATCTGTATGACTCCATTGAGGGCGGCGCCGGATTTGGAGAGAAGATCTACGAGAAGATAGAAGACGTCCTGAAGCTTTGCCTGCAAATTATGGAGGAATGCGAATGTAAGGCAGGCTGTCCGGCATGTGTGCCTTCACTTCCTCCCGGTGTCAAAGATGAAGAGCTCTTGATGTTTCTTATTGAATCCAATGCCGCAGTGGAATGTACTATAAGCTTGATCAAGAACCTCTTAGCAGGCGAGGAATATATGCCCGTTATCAAGATCGAAAAGCAGTCTCTCTATCCTCAAATAACTCCGCCTGAAGAAGATCAGGAAGTTAAAAAACTGACCGTCCGCCTAAACAAGGCTGCTGAACTGCTGAAGAAGAAAAGGGAGCGCCTCCACTGATCACAGAAAACTTCCTTCATTTTACCGGCGTAGGATTTTCAACTCAGAAGAAACTGAAAGATGCCGGATTCATGAAATGGGAAGACATAATATCAAGGCCTCAACTGATCCCGCTCGGTAAAAAAAGCCGTGACAGGCTTCTTGTTGAAACACGGGAAAGTCTGGATGCTCTGGAGTCAAATCAAATAGGCTACTTTACTGACCGCTTTTCTCAATCGGAACATTGGCGAATACTTTCACGATATTTTCCTCGGGCCTCATTTTTAGATGTTGAAACAACAGGGTTGTCGCGCTATTCAGCAAAAATTACGACAGCCGCATGCTACCATCTCGGGGAAATGCATGTATTCGTTCAACATGAAAATCTGAACGAACTGCTTGTGTTACTTGAAGAGGTGGAACTTCTCATTACATTCAACGGAAAAAGTTTTGATATCCACTTTGTGTTGGACGCTTTTAATATCCCGTCGCTTCCATGTCCGCATATCGACCTAAGATGGGTATGCTATCACGCCGGACTCAAAAAGGGACTTAAGGATATCGAAAGTCGTTGCGGGATAAAGCGTCCTGCCGAGTTGCAAGGATTGGACGGGTGTGAGGCCGTTGTATTATGGGATGACTGGATAAAAAGGAAAAAGGTTGAATCCAGAGAAAAGCTTGTGCGGTACTGCAAGGCCGATGTTATAGCACTTCTCTATGTTGCAGGGGAAGTGCTTGTACAAAAAAAGATTCCGGTCGACATTCCTGATGTAACATGCCTTTACCAAAAATTGTTGTAACCACTTTTCACAGAAAAGGGGGAATGTGAGAGGAGGAGAAGGCAGGTATGGAAAGAAGGGAAGGGAAAGAAGGATGGCAGGCAGCGCTGGTGATGCTCGCTGTTGCGGTGACGGTGCTGGTTGTTAATGGAGCGGAGAGCGTCTATGCAGCGCCTCAGATCGAGATGGTGTATGTGAAGGGCGGGTGCTTCCAGATGGGCGATGTCTTTGGGGATGGTGATAGCGATGAAAAACCTGTCCACGAGGTCTGCGTGAATGATTTTTATATCGACAAGTATGACGTTACCCAGGGCCAGTGGAAGGCTATAATGGGGAACAACCCGTCTTTTTTCTCATCGTGCGGAGACAACTGCCCGGTGGATAGCGTAAGCTGGAATGATGCGCAGAGGTTCATAAAGAAGCTCAACGCGAAGATGG
>DMNE01000339.1:0-4273 GCA_003453735.1 Nitrospiraceae bacterium
GCCGAGGTAGCTCAGTTGGTAGAGCAGAGGCCTGAAAAGCCTCGTGTCCGCAGTTCGATTCTGCGACTGCCCACCATGTTACCCCGCCTTTAAGAGAAGTTTCCTCACATCGCCAACGCGAAGGGTTATCTTGTGCGAGTCTAGGTATTCGAGGAAGGGAAGGGCGTATTTCCTCGAGGTGCTGAGAATATCCCTGAATTCGGCGACGGTCATTGTCGGCTGCTTTGCAAAGAATATTCTGAGTAAGGAAAGCAATTCTTGATAGACGGACGAGGGGATATGCAGGGAGTCGTTAATCCTGATCAGTTTCCCCTCCGTGGTCATGAGTTTCAAGATGTCAGAAATTGCCTTCGGAGAAATAGAGAGCGCCCCAGCTAACTCTTCCTTGCTCGGCGGCTGAAATTTTGCTTTTTCAAGAGCTTGCAGAACCTTCTGTGAAGAGGCATCAGCATCGGATGATGCAATTGTGAAGTCCCTCAGGCGCACGATGTCCCTATCAACCACGAGCGCATTCAGAGAAGCGACCAGATTGTTCCATATCTCAGAACTTATTCTTGTATAGGTTCTCAGCTCCTCCTTCGGCATGCCAGGACTCAGAGGATTCCTCTTATGAAAATCCGACAGGGTCTCTCTGATCTTCAGGGAAAGGGCGTCATAGATCGCACGATGAAACAACTTAGTGTCCAGTTGTATGAGGATTGCTTGTTTTTTGAGCTGTTTTATTGAATCCTCTATGGTCGGGATCTCTGCCTTTACCCAGCCCATGATGGTTGAAGAATCCGCACCGCGAAGCCCTGATTTCTTTACCTTCGTCGCTATCTTTTCCTGGAGAGTACCATTCTCAAGAATCTCGAGATCGGCGATCCCCTCTCTCCGAGTTCTCCTCGCCGGTGAAGGATCAAGAACAGTTCCACCCCCTATGGTAATGACTGGTGAAAACCTCCTAACGACAAACCGGTCACCGGAAAACGCCACTACCGGGTCATTCAATCGTAACTGACAATAACAGGAATCGCCCGGTTTTAATTCTTCGTGATCGTAGAAAATGATGCGAGCTATGGTCTCCGAAGTTGTCATGTGGAGGTGGACGGAGCTTTTACTCTTCAGAAGCGGTGAATCTTTGAGGAGCTTGATACGTGCATCGATAATCTGTGTTGGGACAATCGTTTTTGGTGTGACAACCACGTCACCCCTTTTCAATGCCTCTTTGTCAATGCCTTGGAGGTTTATCGCTACCCTTTGCCCTGCATAGACGGTCTGCAAGGATCTTCCATGGCTGTGAAGACCCCTCACCTTGCTGGTTAACCCTGATGGGAGTATCTCTACTGACTCTTCAACAGACAGACTGCCCGAAAAGAGGGTTCCGGTAACTACTGTCCCAAAGCCTTTCATCGTGAATACCCTGTCTATGGGGAGTCTGACTATCTCATTGACCGGTTTTGGTTCGACGGCAAGGGCAGCGGCCCGTATTTTGTCTGTGAGAAGGTCAAGGTTGTATCCAGTCTTTGATGAAACAGGAACCATCTCTGCCCCATCGAGGAAAGTTCCTTTCACAAAATTTCTCACCTCTTCGGCCACGAGATCGAGCCAATCTTTTTCCACAAGGTCTGCCTTTGTGATCGCTACAATGCCTGATTTAATATTCAGGAGATTGCATATAGCAAGGTGCTCACGACTCTGCGGCATGATCCCCTCATCCGCAGCGATGACGAGGAGCACGAGGTCAATGCCGCCTGCGCCTGCGAGCATATTCCGCACCAGCCTCTCATGTCCCGGGACATCGACTATTCCGACCGTTAGGCCATCCGGGTAAGAGAGATCCGCAAAACCGAGGTCAATGGTAATCCCTCGTTCCTTTTCTTCCTTCAGTCTGTCAGGATCTGTGCCGGTGAGTGCCTTCACGAGGGAGCTCTTTCCGTGATCAATGTGTCCGGCCGTGCCAAGAATTATATAGCGCATAAGTTATTGTATGCAAAAGGACGGCGTTCTATCAAGTTATCTGATTGGCCGACGCTGTATATGAATATGAGGCCGCATTACTATATATTAAGAGCACAGCGTGAAGGCAGATATCAGAGCTAACCTTCTCGCTAGCCGCTGAAGATCGGCACACGATTTCGCAACGACCTTCTTTAAGGATATTTGATATTTGTGGCAAAATTGGTATAAGATTTTGAGACTGGGAATAATTTTTGAGGAGGTCGGATTTGGAAAAGGGAGAGAATGAACTGAAGGAATCGTTGACGGGATATAAGGAGAAGGTAGCCCCTATAACCAAAGGGACCCTTACGTGGGACAAGGAATTGATATTTGTAGGGAGGACCCAGAGGGGATATGAGATTGATTATGATGCAGATATCCAGTGGGGTTGCGCACCGACAGAAAGCCTTCTGCTCAGCCTTGCCGCGTGTATGGGGATTGACATGGTCTCCTTTCTTCAGAAGATGCGGTCCAAGCTTACGAGCTTCAAACTGGATATCGCCGGAGAGAGGAATCCTACGCCCCCCCAGTCCTATAAATCCATTGAGATGGTTCTCCACATAGCGGGCGAAAACGTCAATCCGAAACAAGTTGAAAAGGCTATTGCGCTTTCACAGGAAAAATATTGTTCGGTCTACCATTCCCTCCGTAAAGATCTTAAAGTTATGGTGAAGTATTTCATTAATGAAGGGGCACAGTAGGGCAAGGCTCCATGGTATGAACGCGAAACAAGAGTTGCTCTCGAGCCTTCCTTCAGTCGATGAAGTGCTCAAGAGCCCCTACGGGGAGGATTGGCTTAGGACCTACCCGCGAAGGTATGTCCTTTCCGCCGTCCGAGAGGTGATAGGACTGAAAAGAAAGAAGATTCTTGAAGGGACCGCCCCCGTTACATCTGTTGAAGACTTAGCGCCCGATATCGAGGTCAGCGTTAAGCGGTTATCATCCTTCAGCCTCAGACAGGTTATTAACGCAACGGGAATTGTCATTCACACAAACCTTGGAAGATCAGTGCTTTCTGAACGGGTTATGGAGAATGTGCGAAGGGTTGCTGTCGGTTATTCAAATCTTGAATATGATCTTGAATCAGGGAAGAGGGGGAAGAGATATGTTCATATTAAAAGACTCTTGCGAGAGATCACCGGTGCAGAGGACGGTTTTGCTGTTAATAACAACGCAGCAGCGGTTCTTCTCTGCCTGAGCACCCTGGCAAAAGGGAGAGAGGTCATCGTGTCACGGGGAGAACTGGTTGAGATAGGCGGTTCTTTTAGGGTTCCCGATGTTATGGGAAATAGTGGAGCGGTATTGAAAGAGGTAGGAACAACCAATAAGACCCATGGCTACGACTACGAGAGTGCCGTGAGTGATGCAACTGCCCTTATTCTGAAAGTGCACCAGTCGAACTATCGGGTCATCGGATTTACAGAGGATGTTCCCTTGGAGATGCTCGTTGCCTTTGGTCATGGCCGGGATATCCCCGTTATGTATGATTGGGGCAGTGGTTGTCTTATAGATCTCAAGCCACACCGTATATATTCGGAACCGACGATACAGGAGATCTTACGGAGTGGCGTAGACATTGTCACCTTCAGCGGTGATAAACTCCTCGGAGGTCCTCAGGCGGGGCTGATAGTCGGGAAAAGAGAGCTGATCGACAGGATCGAAAGAAACCCCCTCACTAGGGCTGTAAGGATAGATAAACTCACCCTTGCTGCACTCGAGGCAACACTCAGGGAATATCTGGATGAAGAAAAGGTTAGGGAAAATATACCGACACTTGGCATGCTCCTTGAAAATCCCGCGAGCATAAAGGCCAGAGCGAAAAAGATAGCCGCTCTCCTGAGACGTTACGTAACCGATGCTTCTATAGCTCTGATTGAAGACAGATCGCAGTCTGGCGGAGGCTCCCTCCCTGAGATGGAGTTCAAGACCTATGCCGTTTCGATCAGACCGGAGAAGATTTCGGTCAATAGACTTGAAGAGAAACTGAGAAAGTGCGAACCGCCCATTGTTGCGAGGATTCAGGAAAACGCCCTCATCATAGACCCGAGAACCATTACCACAGAACAGGTGCCTCTTGTGGTAAAAGGGGTAAAAGAAGCGTTACGGTAGCGTTATCTTACCGGGAATGGCCCTTCCTGTTCAGTGGCATTTAATCCTCTTCCCAAGACCATCTGAACAACATCTGGAGAGTCGTTAACCACCTCACCGAAGAGATAGCCCATAGGTGTTCTGCGGCTATCGTAGGGCTGGCCGTACGCTACAACTGACGGGCGATAGTGTTTGAGCATCTGGG
>DMNE01000339.1:4331-8932 GCA_003453735.1 Nitrospiraceae bacterium
TATGCCTATGACGGCTCGGGGAAGATCCACCGGACCGGCAAGCAACAGATAGCGGTCTTCTCTGGAGGACAAAAGATCTACAATGCGGACCTGAATGCTTCATACCACATCGCTCGTGCGGTTGCTTCCCAGGAAGCGCTCTGCGCGTGTGCCCTATCCAAATCAGCGCTGTTCCCAAAAGGGAACCCCCTCTATAACTGCCTCATCGGAGGATGTCATTAGAGATCAAGAAGCCACATCAATCAGCCGATGAGTTGCTGATTGATCTTGACCTTCAGCTGCTTTTCCAGCCCGTCGACATAGGACTTTACCGCATTCTCCCTTAATTCGGAGAGCATGGCCTGCCGCAGGGGGTTGTTAGCCTCATCATTCCCCCCGGACGCCTGTGGCAGGTCCAGAGCGGTTATATCAACAGATTCTCCAATAAGCCGGCGCATCTCAGCGACGGTTAACTCTCTCCGCTTCAAGGCTTCGAAGGATTCTGGGGTCATCCTGTTGAGCTGCAAAGTCCTTTCATAGATATCTCTGTTGAACTTGCCGTCACGCGAAAAAAGAGGGTCGTTTATGATAGCGTCCTGCAACTCTTCGTCGGTGACTTTTATGCCGGCCTTGTTTGCACCGATGAGCAGAGCCCGCTCAGTGATGAGGGAGTCAAGGACCTGTTGCTTCAGATTGAGCTGCTTCTCCATTGCTTCAGTAAACTTTTCCTTAAGAAGCTCCCGGTAGTATTCCCTTGCCCTGTCATACGCCGTCAAGTATTCATCGAGGCTTATCTTCTCCTTTCCTATCTCTACTACGGGTACGGTTGTTGATTTATCAACAGTTCCGACACCCCAGAAAATGAATGAAAGGATTACGATAAAGAAAAGCACGTAGAAGAACTTCGCGTGTTTACGCATCGCTTTGAGCATCTAATACCTCCCTATGAAATAATCTTCGAGAATTTGTTTATGGTCAAAGGCTATGGGTTCAGGCAGGTCGTTAGGCCTAAAGAACCGAGCCTCTTTTGCATCATCACCGGCGCGAGGCATACCGTCGGCCGTCGCGATATAAACGGTTGTCACGGTGTGGTGCCTTGGGTCTCTCTCAGGATCAGAGTATGTATGAAACTGCCGGATAATGGTAACACACAGCCCTGTCTCTTCTTTTGCCTCCCGGGAAGCGGCCGCCTCAAGGCTTTCACCGTAATCGACAAATCCTCCCGGCAGCGCCCAGCCTTCAGGCGGGTTTGCCCTCTTTATGAGAACTATCCCCATTTGAGATTCTATGATGATATCGACGGTGAGGAAGGGCCTTTGGTAATCCATACCTTTTTATGACGGGCTTTCTTCAAACCGGAGGTCAACATCCTTTTCCGGCACTATCGTGGAAATGGCGTGTTTATAAATCAATTGTTGCGTTGTCTCTTTCAGGACGATTACAAAATTGTCAAACCCCTTGATAACGCCCTTTAACCTTACCCCATTGGTGAGATAGACCACCACAGGTGTCCTGCCCTTTCTGAGCTGGTTCAGGAAATTGTCCTGTAGGTTGTTAGACATAGCCATCTCCTTGCCGGCGCCCAGAAGTGCGCTCTGCGCGGCGCCTCTTTTTCTTTCTACGTTAAAGCATTTTCAGTAATAATGCAATAGTTCGTTGAACCTTTTCGTGAGTCGAAAACCCTGTAATATCGAACCAACGGATGTCGGGTTCCGTTTTAAACCATGTGACTTGCCGTTTTGCATAGTTCTTTGTCCTCTTTTTGATCAGCCTGACCGCTTCATCTAAAGAATATTCGCCCCTGAGATGAGCGGCAATCTCCTTATACCCTATTGCCTGGAGCGCTGTCCGCCCAGGATTCATAAGGAGCAAGCTCTTAACCTCGTTCACTAGACCACGTGAAATCATGGACTCTATCCGTTTCTCGATCAATCCGTACAATTCCCCCCTTTCCCTTGTCAGCCCAATCTTTATAAACTTGTAAGGGAGTGGTACCGTGCGCCTTTCCTGAAGTTCTGAAATGCCTGTTTCAGTCATGAGGCAGACCTCTAATGCCCTGATGATCCTCCTGATGTCTGAAGGCATGATCCTTGATGCAGCCTCACGGTCGAGTTTTTGGAGATAGGCGTACAGTGAACCGCTGGACTTCTCTTCCATGGCAAGGAGATTTTCCCTCAGTTCCCAGTCGGCGGCTGGGCCGCTAAAAATTCCCCGGGTCATTGCCTTAATGTACAAACCGGTACCGCCGACGACCAGGGGAATCATTTCTTTACGATGGAGCTCATCGATTATAGGTATAATACTCGCCACATATTTCCCCGTACTGAAAGGTTCGGAGGGGGCAACGATGTCAATCATGTGATGTTTGACCAGTGCCCTTTCCTGAGCAACAGGCTTTGCGGTCCCGATATCCATGTATCGATATATCTGCATTGAGTCTGCACTGATTATCTCCGTATCGAGAGCTTTTGCGAGGAGGAGGGATGCGCCCGTCTTCCCGACACAGGTAGGGCCGAGAAGAATAAGGACCGTTTTTTTAGCCACGTTAATTCCTTTTTTGACTGCGATGATACTCAAATATGAGATGCTTATAGGTCAAGAATATAAACTTGCTTACACCGCCGTGAACCAGAAGGTAATGATCCACTTTTTCCGACGCCCGGCTAGTCGGCGGCCAGCGTTATTTGTGCAAGTTACCTCGGTATCTGTGAGTACGGTTCCGCACGGCGCGCCCATTCACTCTGGGGATATCTCTCCGAAAGGGTGTCGTATGCCCGGCGAAGGCCACTCGCTTGGTGAGTTTTTTTGTATTCGGCGACCCCTCGGAAAAAGACCGCTTCCGGCAGCACTCCCGAGTGGGCATGTTCGTCCATGACCCGTTGGAACCATTTTACCGCTTCATCGTGCCGTTCCTTCTCGAAAAATATGACACCCCTGCCGAATTTCAGCTGAGCCAGGAAATCATCAATCGGGATATACCCGACAAGTTTTCGGTGAACCTTACCAGTGGAATCCTGAAAGAGGAACGTGGGAGTCCATGCGATGGCGAACCGCTTCATCAGCTCAGTCCTTTCCTTCCAGAAACATTCACTTTTCAAGGGGATATACTCTTCCCCGACGAACTTCTGAACCCTCTCGTCTGAATACGGACCCGTATTCATTGCAATGCAGCCCAGTCACCCGTCGAACCAGAAATCATGAAAAACCGCTTTACCCTCTTTTTTCGCCCTTTCTAGGGCGGCCTCGAAATCTTTTTCCCATTTAATCTCGGCCATGACATACCTCCTGTCTCGATTCATCGTCCTTGGTTTTCTTTTATCACGAAAAAGGGAAGGAGTCAACAGGGGGAAAGGCTCCTTCAAGTTAGAAACGGTCAAAAAACTACAGACAGGTTTTCCCTTCTCACTCTCAGACAATGCAAAAATTTGTTACGAGAGAAGGGAACGTTAAAGACCAAGCTCAGGAGAGCTTATTGGTCAATGACGATTGCTTTTGCTAGCACTTCTATCGCTAAGGGGATTGTGCTAACCGCTCCGATAATCAACAGCGTCCATCCTATGGCCGTTCTCTGATCGTCATTGAGCTTGTCTGCCAATAACAGACCAGCTCCTGCTCCCAGCAGTCCTCGTGTGCCAGCTATAAGGGCGATTTCCGGTAACGTTAATTCTGCTTTCTTCATAGTTCACCTCCTTATGTATTGTACACTCAGAGGCGCTACATTCTCCATCCTAGACAGGCTATCGGGGTGGAGTTAGGCGCCCTCGGGTTTTTGTTGTCCTCTGTAGCGGGTCCATTCAGTAATAATCGTTTGACAGTATTTCGTAACCAAGAACTGCAAAAACAGTTTGATGGTCGGAGAGTGTCATATTTTATTAGGTCTTCGATGTGACGGCTTTAGGAAAGAATTACTGTAACGGAGATATTGCTTGAGCAGCAATTGCTGTGATGATTCATTGATGCGAGAGATACCCGTCGGGGAGAAGGGCGGGTGCAAGCATAAACATATTGATTGTGCGATGCGCTATCCAAGTTGCCCAAGTCTATATTTTTCGTTCTAGCCAAAATGCATTGAGCATACCACTTAGTCAAGCATGTCACATTAGGTTTTCCAGATACGAATGCAGAAGTGATTCTTTTTAATAACACATAGATATTGCTCAACTGATCCCTTCAGTTGTCACCTCTTAAAATATTACCCATAAATTTGTAGCGTGAAGTGGTGTTGCGTAATGGCCTGGAAATCCAGTAAAATAGCTGTTGGGAGTGCATAGGGTTCTGGTGTGCCTCCTGAACTTTAAATTCTAAAAACGCATTTTGACATGGTGGCATCGGTAAGGGTTTGGGCTTAAGTTCTTAATTTCACAATTTTTTCTATTCTGTATTTTCTATCGTTTTGTATTTTTTCTGTATACTGTGCTGGATTCTACTACGATTTTGCTACAATTCTAAAATGTGTTTAGTACTTTAAAATAGAGAAGGCGTTGGGTATTTAGGATTCGAACCTATGTTACCGCCTTGAAAGGGCGTAGAAATCAAGTTTAGTAAAGGGGCATCTGTTAATGGTTTGGGCATAACCTATCGAAATGAATTAATGGGGATGGGATGAATGAAGGACACTTCAG
>DMNE01000185.1:0-764 GCA_003453735.1 Nitrospiraceae bacterium
TTTGTACAGGAGATAAAGAAGTATTTGAATGACAATCCTGGTATCGTAGTCCCGGCAGAACGGTCCACCGATTCTGCGAGACCTGATGCTGACCGTTCAAGAATGAAGAAAAAGGGAGAGACAGTTGAAGAGACCCTTGAGTTTTTCAAAGAAGGAATGGCTGCCAAGGATATCGCCAAGCGGCGCAATCTTGTGCTGTCCACTATCACCTCACATCTCGAGAGACTCATACGCGATGGGCGCGACGTCGACATTGACCGTCTTGTAGATTCGGAACAGAGGAATAAGATCCGGGAAGTATTCCTGGCTTCCCGGCAGTGGGGTTTAAACCCCATAATAGAACATTTCAAGGGCTCGGTGAGTTACGAAGAGGCGCGTTTTGTGAGGGCATGGATGCTACGCGATAATGAGCATAGCTGAGATTAATCACCGATTAATATAATTAACTGCAGGGCTGAAAAGCTATACGCTCAGCCCTGATACTTTGATGGCGAGGCGGAGACAGAACTGTGAAAAATACGCCGGCGAATTTGAAGAGATTTAGGCGGAATCTCGCTATTCAGCTACAGGAAGTTTTCGTACGCGATATTCTTTCTCATCTATCGACACGATTACTCCTTCAAGGAGATCATCTTCAATCAGCGGTAATACAGTCAGTAAAACACGTGTAACAATATCCGGTTTAGCGTTCTCGATTCGTAGCGAAATGACGCTCGGCCGGCTGAATCCGCTTTGTGCAAGTATTGCGAGAAATCAAGATCCTG
>DMNE01000185.1:853-23756 GCA_003453735.1 Nitrospiraceae bacterium
AACGTGCGACCGGGCCTTTACTATCAGAAGCATTTGCGGGAAGCTTGTCCGTAACACGTTCAATGTCGTACCGTTTATCCTTCAAGGCCGAGACGGTCAACAGGAAGATATGGATATCCGCTATAAATCTCAACCTCATCAATAATGAGCTGGAATAGGGCGGTGGTATTCTTCTGCAAGCCACGCCGCATACTCAATGGCCTGCATGATATCTTTTTCTTCGAGTTCCGGATAGGCATTCAGAATTTCTTCATGATTCATACCGGAAGCCAGCAGTTTGAGCACAAAGGCAACCGTAATACGCATTGCGCGTATGGTGGCCTGACCCATGCAAACCTCAGGATTAATAGTTATGCGCCCAAACCGTTTGCTCATTGTGGTCCCTCTGATTGCCCTTTCAAAGTTATCTTTATACGTTGCATAAATTCATCCGCCCTGCATCATATGCAACGTTAAGATTATTTTATCATAATACGTATGCTATAGCATACAGCAGAGAATTTATCTGCTGGGGCAGCCTCTGACCTTCAAGACAAGCGAGACAGTTGTGGACAAAAAAGGTGTCAGCATCAGCGATGAGCTGAGGGACATTTGCCATCTCTAAAATGTGCAGGTGCTCGATGCCTTCTGCTGAGGCGAGAGTCCCCAGAGGCTGGCTGGAGGCCGAAAAAAAATGCAACAGGACCTGCTCTGTCTACTTAAGGGCCCTGAAAAGACTCATCGGGCGCTGCGCGGCGACAAGGACGCCCTGGCCCTGGCGCTGAAAGATATCAGGTCTTACAAGATGTCTCTTTATGCCTGGCCGAAGCTGACAAGGCACCATAGGCAAGAGGAAACCGCTTCTGCACACTTCTCTAAAGACTCTGAAGCCTGGTCAGAGGCCGAGATTTGCAAAACGGCTTTCACCCGCCTTTGCTTCATCGTCCACCTCTGACGACAGCCTGCCCGACCGCCTGAAGCCAAACGAAGGCTTGCATATCCAAGGGCTACATAATTTTATCTGGTTGTCTACGGAGTGTTGGGCTTCCCATCCGCGATGTGATCATGAGTGCATAAAAGCGGAAACGTATCCGTAGAACTGGTGTCTGGGAAAACGGGATAAGTCTATCTTAAGGCCGGTTTCAGCCACTGGGGTCTTTAAAACAGCACTAGCCCCGGTTGCAAAGAGGTTCGCTACTTATTCATCATCTCCAGGAAATCCTTATTGGTCTTTGTGCCCATGAGCTTTCCGAGGAGGAATTCCATGCTCTCCACGGTACTCAGAGGGTTCAGAACCTTTCGTAATATCCACATCTTGTTGAGGGCATCTTTATCGACGAGGAGCTCTTCTTTCCTAGTTCCCGATGCATTGATGTCAATGCTGGGGAAGATCCTTTTGTCAACGAGTTTTCTGTCAAGATGGAGTTCCATATTTCCGGTACCTTTGAATTCCTCGAATATGACGTCATCCATCCTGCTACCAGTGTCGACGAGCGCGGTCGCGATAATGGTAAGACTCCCTCCCTCTTCTATGTTTCTGGCGGTTCCAAAAAATCTCTTTGGTTTCTGGAGGGCATTCGCATCGAGCCCGCCCGATAGGACCTTCCCGCTTGTCGGAATGACCGCATTGTACGCCCGTGCGAGCCTCGTAATACTATCCAGAAGGATGACGACGTCTCTCTTTGATTCTATAAGCCTTTTGGCTCTTTCGATCACCATCTCAGAGACCTGGCAATGCCGGGGAGGGGGTTCATCGAAGGTAGAGCTGATAATCTCAGCTGCAGCTACCTGGCGCTTCCAATCGGTGACCTCTTCAGGCCGTTCATCAATGAGCAGTATGATCAGATGGATCTCTCGGTGGTTTTTCTTTATCCCCTTTGCGATTGACTGCAGGAGCATGGTCTTACCTGTTCGGGGAGCAGCCACGATCATTCCCCTCTGACCTTTTCCTATAGGCGTTATTAATTCCATTACGCGCGTAGAGTAATCAGCCTGGCTGTGTTCCAGTTTTATGCGCTCCGTGGGATAGTAGGGGATCAGGTTATCAAAGAGGGGCCTGCTGATGTTATCTTCGGGTGATTCATGGTTTACCGCTTCTACCTTAAGGAGGGCGAAATAACGTTCACCCTCTTTTGGGGGCCTTATCTGACCTGAGACAAGGTCTCCGGTCCTGAGGTTGAATCTCCGGATCTGAGATGGTGAAACATAGATATCATCAGGGCTCGGAAGATAGCTGTAATCGGGAGAACGTAAGAATCCAAAGCCATCAGGAAGTATTTCGAGCACCCCGGCCCCGAATACATTGCCGGACTGTTCAATCTGTGCTTGTAGTATCGCAAAGATGAGATCCTGCTTGCGCAGACCGGAGGCCCCTTCAACATTTAACTCCTTTGCTACCTTAGTAAGGTCATCAATGGTCTTCTCTTTCAGTTCCGAAATCGAAATGTTTTCCATAAGTGTTAACTCCTCTTTGGATTTATCGTTGGTGGTATTCTTAGTCCGGTAGGTATGTACCTATCCAGAGGGTCTTCTAAAGAAGTAATTCTAGCTGTACCTTATCTAAAAAATAGATTTTTGTCAAGACCTGACCTGTAACATCAGAGAGATTCGAGAAATAGCATTTTGGAAGCCGTGACGCCGAGGCAGACTGCACAGCCGGATCGCGACGGTGCTGCTTTCTCATCCTTCTCACCTCTTTTGTCACATCGCGTCGTCATTTTTGCACCTCATTTCTTTACCGCCCCTCCAGTTGTTTTGTCTGTCTATTAGCGACTATATCTCATACACATCATAGAGCACTGCAGTATCGGGACCGCTGTCATGCCGCTTGTCCCCCAGGCAAGGGTCCCTACCATTTGAAATGCTTCCGCTGCACAGTTGTTCTATAGCATGTCTCGAGCCTTTGTCGCGTGTATCGTACCGGGAACTTATAGGGGGAGGTGCTCCTCACAGGCCAAACTGCGATACGGCCTCTTCCCAAAAGTTTCCATCTTCCCTTTTCCCTTTGTACGTCTTCTCCCCAAACAGCCTGCGGGTCAAGCTCTCTTGAGAATCCTTTTCTCTTTCGTGTGGCTTTCCATAGCCTTGCTATCTATCGCCAGATGTCTCCACATCATGATGGTAGTTGTTCAATTCCTCTAAGAAGCTATCAAACATTTCATCAATCAGGTATTGCTTCTTCATCAGACTTCTTCAGCAACGAGGAGTAAGCATCCTTCGAGGGAAGCTCTATCCCGATGCAGGATCAACTCCACCGGCCTCCCTCAATGACCCTGTCCGTCAAAGCTCAGTCGCAAGAACCTCTATGGTTATGTGCTGACTTTCCCTGGTGGGGTGGTTTTCTCCAATACTCCACTTGTCTTCTATCTATGTTGCGCACTATGTCACGGATTACTCGAGAGGCTCACAGCGGAGGCTCTTAGGGTGTACCGCCACTGACGTTTGAAAAAAAAGGGAAAAGGACGTGTTATGAAGGACGATGAGGATTCGACTTTCCTACCTGAAGAGTTTAGTTTTTTGTACTTTATCCCTCCGCCTACATCCCTTCCCTGTTCAATCAAACAACCGCGACAACGTATCTGTTTTTTCCTCTATATGCTTCGCAATGCTTTCCTGTTCGTCTTTTAGTTTCTGGAATTCATCGGCAATATTGATGGCAGCCAGTATGGAAGCCTTAAGTGGTGCAATCTGGGGGGTATTCTCATATACCTCCTGTATCTTGCTGTTTACATATGCGACAAGCTTCTGTATATGCTCATCCGGCGCATCACCTTTTATCGTGTATTTTTGGCCGAGGATGTAAGTCTCTACAGTTCCCATAGGTGCATGCCGTCATTAACCTAGATCGAGCGTTTCGAGCTCGGTCAAGAGGTCCTCGACCTGACGTTTAACGGAGAACTTCTCCGAGGAGAGTCTTTCCACCTCTTGGTTTTTTTCGTTGAGCTGTTCCTCTAGTTCCTTAATCCTGCGTTCTAACAGTATTTTGTCTTCTTTCAATGCCTTGACTTTGCTTATTGCGCCTGCAATCTTTTCCTCTAGGTTCTTGAGCCTGTCCAATGATGTATCCTCCTTGTCGATTTTTGGCAATACTATTCCCGATGATACCTCAGGGCGGTCGGGGATATGGTCATCGAAAAGATCACTTACCATGGAGCAATTCCCTTCATGGGGATTCCTGCTTTGTGCAGACAAATAGATCTTGCTCCGCTTTCTGTCTATATGCAGCGTAGGTCGTTAACACTTCTTTGACATAATTTCTTGTTTCCTTATAAGGGATATCCTCTATGAATTCATCGTACGACGCATAATTGCCCTGCTGTGACCATTCCCGTATCCTTTCTTCCCCCGCATTATATGCGGCGATAGCGAGCGGCAAAGAACCGAACTCCTTCATGAGCAACCTGAGATAGGATGAACCGATAGCAATATTTGTTCTCACATCACGGATTTCCGATTTTTGTGTTTGCATCGCAGCACGTCTGCCGATAGTGCCTGCGGTCTGCGGCATAAGCTGCATGAGGCCGATGGCACCTGCCCCGGAGCGCGCGTCAGGGTCAAAACGGCTTTCCTCCCTCATAACCGATAAGAGGATATAAGGATCAAGGTTAGAGCTCTTCGCGGCTTCTTCAACAATTGGCCAAAATGCTAATGGGTAAAGGATATCACTGATGTCCTTCCCGGTTTTTCCTTGAGAAGTCAGGCGGGAAACGAGCGCTATGGCGTTCTTATAAGCTCCCGCCTCCTGAAGAGTACGGCATGCGGAGACGAACACATCGGGATCGGAAAACTCGCGGGATGTGGTGAGTTCGGCTATGGCATCTTCTTTCATACCGATTGACAGGAGCACGACGAAGCGCTCTAAAGATCGTGACACGGCATGATTTTTTTGTAAGGGCGGAACGTGTCTTTGCTGGTGAGCGGGGGAACTCTCAGGGGCGTTTTCCGAGACGCTTGAACTGTTTTGCGTACACGACACCTGCTGCGGTGCGTCGAGGTTAGTCAGCGTGGGAGGCAGATCCCATGAGCGCCCCGTGTAATCTTTATCATGCATTGCCGCAAGTAAGCCGTAAAAATCATTTTTCCTCCCTGCGACCTCCTGGAAAACCGCTTTTGTGCTTGGCTCCCCTTCAGGGAAAGCTCCTGATCCGGTCAAGGCATCAAGGCATTTTGCCTTCCAGTAAAGGTACCGGGAACTGGGGTATGTCGTGTCAAGTTCTTTTAGCACGTCCAAGGAGGCCTTGTAATCACCGGCGCGGTAAAATGTCCATGCAGTTCCCCAAAGGGCGTCCTCAGTGTGCGATGGATACTTACTTTTGACGCTGTCGTATATCCGCAGAGCCTCCTCATTTTCCCCCTGCCTCCGTTTCTTTGCTGCAAAGGCAATCAAAAGTGCGCCCGCTCGTCTGTCTTCCATGGAAATTAGCTTCTCTACAGCTGTATGAAATGCTTCGAAGTCTCCAGCCCTATAAAAAGAACGCGCAGCATTATACATATCCGATGCATTGGAAAATTCAACGGCAGCCTCTTTATATCTTTTTTCTCCGAAGAGAGCAATGCCAAGCTTTTTCTCAATATCGTCCCGTAACGGGTCGCCAGCAATGGAAAGGGTTTTCCTGAGCAAGATCTCTGCCTTCTTGTACTCCATTTCGTTCAAAAGGTTCGAGGCCTTAGTGAGCATGTCCTGGGCAGTGACATCAGAGGGCTCTAACTCGGCGTATGCAGGTCCAGAAAATGCGCTGGAGGTTACATAGATGTCTTTGAAAATTTTCTTTGCCTGTTCCCCCTTCCCTTGTTTCTTCATGGCCTGACCCAACAAAAATTTCATCTCAGTATCTTCAGGGTAATCGGCTACATACTCTTCGAGAGTCTTCATATCAGCATCATCATTTTCTTCCTTGAGCACGCCGGCGCATTTCGCAACGCTGTTCCTGACCTCTAATGCCCGTGCTTTTTTCTTAAGCAATGAGTCGGGATAGAGGCGAAAAAGCTCGTGTATGCACTGTTCTGAGTGAGTGAAATCCCCTGCTTTCGCATGCGCTTTGGCCAAGAAAAAGAGTGCATAGTCCCCAACAAGGGGGAGCTCCTTAAACGCTCTTTCGAGTTTTTCTACGGCGTCACTGAACATCCCTGCTTCGAGTAATCTCTTGCCTTCCCTGAGATGGGTGCACCCATCGGTGGAACACAGGGATTCGGGTCCTTGCGATAGATAGTTCCGTGACGGAATCCACTTTTGCGGTTTATTCTCGCCCTCCTTAGATGTTTCCCCAGAAGCAGTGGATAAGCCGGCGTTCGTTCCGAATAAACAGCACAGAAGAGCGATAAAGGCATTGCGTATAAGAAATCTTTTCATAGGTCTTTTTAGTATAGTCAAAGGGTTTGGATAAAGAGAATTCTTTTCATCATAAGTTTCTCTCGTTGGTGAATAAAGTGAATGGATGATGCTCCTCATCACAAAAAGTCAGCGTTTGGATACAGCCTTCACCCACGTCACTGTCTACACTAAAAGTATATCAATATTATCTTTGAATATTCAATAAGAAATTGACGCTCAGATATAGGGATGTTCTATAATGGGTATATGGAACAAGTGAAAAAAAGAAGGATTTGTAAGCATACAGACGATTCTTTTCTACAGACTGAAGATAGCCTTGCCCTTGAAAAGAAGATACGGATATCGGTCAACGGTAATGAAGTGTTGAGCCTCTATTGCTCCCCCCATATGGTGAGGGAGCTTGTCGTGGGCCTCATAATGACAGAGAGAATCATCCGGGGAAACTGGTGTGCGGAACGGATGAGCATAGAGTATGGGGATGAGGTAGCGGTAAATATCCCTGCCGAGGGGGAGGTCTCTACCGAGGGAAAAACGATAACCTCAGGCTGTGGCGGCGGTGTTACCTTCGACACAGGGGAGCACGATGAACCAATAAAGGATGGCCTTGCCGTAGAGAGGGAAAGACTGAGGAACATCTACCGTGAGTTCCAGAGCAGGTCAGCTCTTTATCGGATCACCGGATGTATGCACAGCGCGGCCTTGTCTGATGGTAAGTCTATCCTCTGTTTTGCGGAAGATATCGGTAGGCACAATGCTGTTGATAAGGTGATTGGTTACGCGATTCTTGAGCATATTCCCTTTCCTGGAAAGATTATGCTTGCCAGTGGAAGGATCTCTTCGGAGATATCATCGAAGTGTGCTCGATGGGGGATACCGATGCTGGTGACCAGGACAGCCCCGACAACCCTTGCCGTGGAGATTGCCGAGAAAAGAGGTGTTACGATCGTGGGGTTTATGAGGGGGAACCGGTTCAATGTCTATTCTCATCCGGAGAGGATACGCTAACCCGAGAACCTCTGAAACTCTCTGCCGGGTCCGGTACGCTATTTCATTCCGTACTTCTGCAACCTATGGCGGAATGATCTGAAGGAGAGGTTGAGAAGCGTTGCTGCTTCTGTTTTTACGCCGTTTGTCAGTCTCAGAGCTTCCATAAGGTAATGCTTCTCTATGTTTTCTACGATCCCGTCAAGATTTAAACCCTCTTTTGTCATCTCAGGCATCCCTCTGGTTTCAGGAGAGGAAGCTGAGATCTCCCGCGGAATATCTTCAACGGTTATCTCTTCTTTGTCGGTCATCAGGAGAACCCGTTCCATGACATTTTCGAGTTCCCTGATATTCCCTCGCCAGGGATTTTGCAAGAGGATTGTCATCGCCTCAGGTGAAACCCGTCTCTTCCTCTCCGGCGAAAGCTTGTTCATGAACTGCTCAACAAGCAGCGAGATGTCCTCTTTCCGCTCTCTCAAGGGGGGAATGGTTAGGGGAATGACATTCAGTCGGTAATATAAATCCTCGCGGAATCTCCCCGATGCGATCTCTTCCGTTAGGTTTTTGTTCGTGGCTGAAACGATCCTAACATCTACGGTTACGTCGTTTGTCCCACCAACCCGTCTGAACACCCCATTTTCAAGAACCCGGAGTAGCTTTGATTGGAGGTTCGGTGGCATCTCTGCTATTTCGTCGAGGAAAAGGGTCCCTCCGTGGGCGATCTCAAAAAGGCCCTGTTTATTTAGAACCGCACCGGTGAATGCCCCCTTCATATGGCCGAACAATTCGCTTTCAAGAAGACCTTCGGGACAGGCAGCACAGTTAATGGCAATGAAATTATTTTCCCTCCTCCGGCTGAGGTTATGAATTGCTGTCGCTGCAAATTCCTTTCCCGTCCCACTTTCACCTGATATGAGAACGTTGGAATTACTCTGGGCTATCTTGGGCAAGATCCTGAGGAGTTCCTGCATCTTCGGGCTCTTATAAAAGATGTTTCCCATCTCGTATGTTGTCCGTATTTTTTCGCGGAGGATGGAGACCTCTTCTCTCAGTTTGCGTTTTTCGATCGCCCTCCGAACCGTCAAACGCATCTCCTCGATGGTGAATGGCTTATGGATATAATCGTACGCGCCGAGTTTCATGGCCTCGATGGCAGACTCTGTTGTGCCGAAGGCGGTTATAATGATTACCAGTGTCCCTGGCGAGACCTCCTGAGATTTCTTCAGGATTTGGAAACCATCACCGCCCGGCATCTTTATGTCCGTGATCACGAGATCGAAGATATCCCTGTTCAACCAGTCAAGCCCTTCACTTCCATCTCGGGCAAGACAGAGCTCGTGGCCCTCTCCCTCCAGGAGGATCTTGAGAACCTCACGCATGCTTTTCTCGTCTTCCACTACGAGGATCCGGCTCTTATGTTCTTCCATTCTTGCTTGGCTCCAGTTCTTGTTTTGTTTTCCCCTTCATTGCGGCATTGGTAGCACCAATCGGGAGTATGATCTGGAACGTCGTGCCTTGTCCCGGGGCGCTCGTGACATTGATGGTACCGTGATGTTCTTCAACGATGCGGTATGCGATGGAAAGGCCGAGACCAGTTCCGGTGTCCTTAGTGGTGAAAAATGGATAAAAAATCTCCCTCATGTTTTCCGGAGGGATCCCAACACCGGAATCCTTAAACGATATTGTTACCGCGTGGCTACCTTGTGTTGTTCCTATCGTCAATTTTCCCCCTTCCGGCATTGACTCTATGGCATTGATGCCGAGATTGAGAAATACCTGGCGTAGTTTGTGGGGATCAGCACAGATTCTATTCTGATCAGAAAAATCTTTCTGTATCGTGACACAGTCTGTCCTTATAACAGAATTTTTCATGAGTTCAACCGTCTCATCGAGCACCTGGTGCAGGTCGAACCAGGAAAATTCAGTTCGCTGAGGTCTTGAGTAACTGAGGAAATCTGATATGATTTTATTTAACCGATCCATCTCACTGATGGCTATATTCATGAGTTTCTCTCTCTGGTCTCCGGTGAGTATCCCCTCTTTGAGCATCTCTACTGAGCCTTTCAACGAGGCGAGGGGATTCCTAATTTCGTGGGCCATATTCGCTGAAAGCTCACCTATGGCTGCGAGCGTCTCTTTGTGCTTTAATTCTGCCTCAAGGTTTTTCAACTGGGTAATATCTTGGAATACACAGATATCCCCTGTTCTATTTCCCTCACTGTCTGTTGTAGCAGAGATCGTGAGCCCGATGGTTTTCATGCCGTCATTACGCCGGATTATCCCATCCCTTCTTCCTGCTACAACGGGAAAGGCAAGAAAGGGGAATACCTCGGTTATATGTTGCCTCATTGCACTGGTCCTGCTTATTCCGGTTATCTGCTCGGCGGCCCTGTTGAAGATTAATATCTTTCCCGACCCGTCTGTTGTTAAAAGACCGCTCGGAAGGCTCTCTATCAGGTTCCGATTAAAGAGGGTAAGATCCTTGAGGTCGGAGTCTTTTTCTTCGAGCTTTTGTGACGCGCTTTCGAGCCCCGACGATAGATGTCCGGTGAGATACGCGGTAAGATATAAAGCGCATATATGGGTGAAGATATTGTAGAGAAAGTCTTTCGCTGTCCATGTCAGTTCGTAAGTGATAGGGATAACCCGGTAAAACTGCATGTCGATCATCAACCCATAAAGGATGCTGAAAATCGTGGCAACAATATAGCCTGCTTTCTTATTCAGGATGATTGCAGAGGCCATCACCGTAATCAGCATGATTGATGAAAACCAGCTTTGAATGCCGCCGGTAAGAAATATGAGGACAATTACCGACAGTGCATCGATGGATAATTGAACGTAGGCAAAGGCACGGACGTTCTTGATTCTGGAGAGGAGAGAGGCGTAGAGAAAAGAGAGCAGACAAAGGGAGGCGAGAAAATAGAGTAGTACACGTGGGTAGGGAAGTTTCAGAAACCCGATATCGAATAAGTAGAACGAGCCGGCCAGGAGTATAACGAAAAAGACCCTAAAGACAATCAGGGCCTTCAACCGTTTCAGCAGGGGCTGCAGCATGCGCTACTTGATAAGGGTGATTAGCCTAAATATAGGGAGGTACATGGCGATAACAATAAAACCGACCGACCCCCCGAGGAAAACCATGAGCATCGGCTCCATCATCGAAGTGAGATTGGTAACAGCATTATCGACCTCGTCATCATAAAAATCAGCGATCTTTGAGAGCATGGCATCAAGGGCACCGGTTGATTCACCGACAGCAATCATGTGGGTAACCATGGGAGGAAATACCTTTGCCTTGGACAGCGGCTCGGCAAGAGTCTTTCCTTCAGAGACCGCTTTTCTCACACCCATGATGGCAAGTTCAACCACCTTGTTGCCCGAGGTCTTCGCGGTGATTTCAAGACCATCGAGGATCGGGACACCGCTGCTCACGAGGGTTCCCATGGTCCTGGTGAATTTTGCGACTGCGACTTTATTGAGGAGTGGACCGAAAATTGGCAATTTTAAGAGAAAACCGTCGACCATCGTTTTCCCTTTCTCAGTTCTCCGTATTTGTTTCAAGGCGACAATGAACGCAATGATCAGGCATAAGACCGCGAGCCCTCCTATGCCGGCGATAAAGTGGCTTATAGCCATGACGATGCGCGTCGGGAGAGGGAGGATACCGCCCATCGACGTAAACATCTTTGCGAACGTAGGAACAACAAAGATCATGATAACAGCAATAACCAAAACGGCAACGCTCGATACGACGATGGGATAGATCATCGCACCCTTGACCTTCTTTTTGAGCTTCATGGCCTTTTCTATATATTGGGCAAGCCTGTTCAATATCGTATCAAGGATACCGCCTGCCTCGCCTGCCGCAACCATGTTTGAATACAGGTCGGAGAATATCCTCGAGTGTTTTTTAAGGGCATCGGCATACGTGGAGCCAGACTCAACGTCTGACTTGATCGTGGTCAGAGTCTTGCCAAGGGTCTTATTCTCTACCTGCTCAGAAAGGATCTCAAGGCCCTGCACCAAAGGCAGTCCCGCATCTATCATGGTTGCAAACTGTCTTGTGAAGATCACGATGTCCTTGTCTTTTACTCCTCCCCCCAATGTGAATTTCGTCTTTGCTGCTTTTTCGGTAACTATTGTAGGAATTATACTTCTGCGCTTCAGTTGTGCAATTACATCATCCTTTGAGTTCGCAACCAGTTCCCCGGACTCAATTGTGCCTTTGACCGTTTTCCCTGACCACTGGAATGTTGCTGACATTTCTATTCCCTCCTTCGTGCTGCAGTGGCTGTCACCCGCTGAATCATATTGATTAATTCTTCGGGGACCATGGATCGGCCCACCGCATCTTCATATGAGATAACGCCCTTTGAGTAGAGGTCGACGAGCGATTGGTTCATGGTCTGCATACCGGATTTCGCTTGACCGGTCTGCATGCTTGAGTATATTTGATGCACCTTGTCCTCCCTGATGAGGTTTCGTATGGCTGGGCTCGGAACGAGGACCTCAACCGCTAATGCTCTGCCCTTCCCCGATTTCTTGGGGACCAATTGTTGTGAGAGTATGCCTTCGAGGACGAATGAGAGCTGCACTCGTATCTGCTCCTGCTGATGTGAAGGGAAGACATCGATGATGCGGTTGATTGTCTGTACCGCTGAGTTCGTGTGTAAGGTTGCGAGGGTTAGGTGGCCTGTTTCCGAGACGGTCAACGCTGCCTCTATCGTCTCAAGATCACGCATTTCACCAATGAGCACCACATCAGGATCTTGGCGCAGCACGTATTTCAGTGCCGTTTTAAACGATGTTGTATCAGCGTTTACCTCTCTCTGGTTGATCAGGCACTTTTTGTGGGTATGGAGGTACTCGATGGGATCTTCTATGGTTATGATGTGATCATAACGCTCATCATTGATCCTGTCAACCATGGTTGCGAGAGTGGTTGATTTTCCGCTCCCTGTAGGACCGGTTACGACAATCAGTCCCCGCGGTTTTTTTGCGAGGTCATAAATAATTTCGGGAAGTCCCAGGTCTTGGAAGGTTTTTATTGTGAACGGTATGGTTCTGAAAGCGCCGGCCACCGCACCCCTCTGCATGAATATGTTCGCTCTAAATCTGCTGATCCCTTTTAATCCAAAAGAGAGGTCTAGCTCATTGTATTCCTCGAATCTGTGCTTCTGCGCATCCGTCAGTATGCTGTAGCAAAGGGCCTTTGTATCTGNNGATCCTACAGTGATATGAAGGTCAGATGCTCCGCGGTCGATCATTTGCTTTAGTAGGTCATAGAGTGTTGCCATGGACGTGTCTCCTTAGTCTCCAAACGTAACTCTCAGAATCTCTTCGATTGTAGTAATCCCCTCTTTAACTTTTACCATCCCGCTCATCCTGAGGGTTTTCGTACCAAGCCGGACGGCCGTCTTTTTCACCTCACTGGCTGACGCACCTTCGAGAATCAACTCACGGATCTCATCTCTGATAGGCATCACCTCGTACAGCGCTATCCTTCCCTTGTATCCGGAATTGTTACATGCGGGACAGCCTTTGCCCTTAAAGCACTTGAGAGCAGTTGCCTCCCCCTCGGGAAACCCAACCTTTATCAGAGCTGGGACGGAAATTTTTTCCTCGACCTTGCACTGCTGGCATATCCTTCTGGCGAGTCTCTGGGCCAATATGAGTATAACCGAAGAAGATACAAGGAACGGCTCTATCCCCATGTTCAATAATCTGCTTATGGTGCTTGGGGCATCATTGGTATGGAGAGTGCTTAAGACGAGATGACCGGTTAAGGCAGCCTTTACGCCGATCTCGGCAGTTTCAAAGTCCCTTATCTCACCAACCATGATGATATCCGGGTCCTGCCTCAAGAATGACCGTAATGCGGAAGCAAAGGTCAAGCCGATCTCCTCCCGCACCTGCACTTGGTTTATGCCCATAAAGTTATACTCAACAGGATCTTCTGAAGTCATGATATTTGTATCCGTCTTATTCAAATGGTTGAGCGCGGAATATAAGGTCGTGGTCTTGCCACTCCCTGTCGGGCCCGTCACCAAGACCATGCCGTAGGGTTTTTCGATGGCCTCCATGAAATCATCCAACTGTTTCTTCTCGAATCCGAGTTTTGTCATATCGACCTGGAGATTTGATTTGTCCAGGAGTCGCAAAACAGTCTTTTCGCCGAAGAGTGTGGGGAGTGTCGAGACACGAAAATCTATTTCCCGTTTTCTCCCTAACTTGAGCTTGATTCTGCCATCTTGGGGAAGCCTTCTCTCCGCGATGTCAAGCCGTGACATTATTTTGACTCTTGAGGTCAGAGCGGCTTTTATTTTAGTGGGAAGACTCATCACGGTGTACATAACTCCATCAACCCTATAGCGCACCCGGAGTGAAGCTTCGTAAGGTTCTATGTGAATATCGCTTGCACCAGCCTTGATAGCGTTGACGAATATGCCGTTGACGAGTTTGACGATCGGTGCCTCCACATCCTTGACTACCTCGGTGTCGTCTCTTTCTTCAACAGTCTCTATGCCGTCCAGAGCTGTACCAACGACTTTGTCGAATTCATCGACGTCAATGGACGGTCCATCGTCCATGGCACCCATTCCATCCATCGGCGATTCTTCATCGACAAGAGTGTAATCCTTAGCCTGAAGTGCCGAGGCTGGAGTTGAACTGCTCTTGGCGACCTTCACAACCTCTTTGTCGCCCTGCTTATAATAATTTGTTATACCGTTGATGATACTGCTCTCGCTGGAAACCACTACCTCGACATTGTAACCTGTCATAAATTTGACATCATCTATTGCGAACAGATTCGACGGGTCAGCCATAGCGATCGTCAAAGTGGCGCCAACTCTGGTAACGGGGATAATAAAGTATTTTCTTGCCATTTCAATAGGTATGAGCTTAATCACCGCAGGGTCAACGGTGTATTCGGACAAGTTTATTGCAGGCACACCATATTGTTTACTCAGGAAGGAAACGAGCTTATCCTCAGAGATATAGCCAAGCTTAATAAGATTTGTGCCGAGTCTTCCTCCCTCGTTTTTCTGGAGGTTCAATGCCTGTCGGAGCTGGTCCTCTGATATAATGTTAGAGGCAATGAGCATCTGGCCGAGCTTGGCTGCCATATACACTACGATATATTAATAATGGGTTGAATGTCAACAGACTAACCCCTCAAAGTCCAATGATTTTTTTCAATCTTTTCAGGGCAGCTCCAATAGTGCAATTCACTACTTCTTCCAGCCGTAAAACGGGAAGATTGCATCACGAATGGGGAATAATCAGGGGAAAAAGGCGGAGGGATACGCTATGTTACTGTTTCAGAAGGATCTTCTGCTACTTCGCAAATAGTTTTTCGGCATTGCCAGCGCTCTTATTTGTTCTGCTGAGATATCTTTTTGTTGGTATAGAACTGTTGAGCGATACTGAGGATGTTGTTCGTGAGCCAGTAAAGCACAAGCCCCGATGCGAAATTCAAGAAGAGAAAGGTGAACACCACCGGCATGAGCATCATCATTTTGTTCTGTGTGGGATCAAGGGATGAAGGGGTCATTTTTTGTTGTACGACCATGGTTATGCCCATGATGATAGGGAGGATATAATACGGGTCTTTTGTGGAGAGGTCAGTTATCCAGAATAAAAAAGGTGCACCTCTTAACTCAATCGATATCATAAGTACTTTGTAAAGGGCATAGAAGACCGGTATCTGCAGGATCATCGGAAGGCAACCACCCACAGGGTTTACCTTGTATTTCTTATACATTTCCATCGTCTCGCGCTGCATCTTCTGCGGGTCTTTTTTGTATTTCTCCTTTATTTCATTGAGTTTTGGTTGGAGTTCCTGCATCTTCCTCATGGATTTCTGGCCTTTGTTGATGAGGGGGATAAAGGGAATCCGCACTATTATTGTGAGGAGAACAATGGCCCAGCCGTAATTGCCCAGAAATTTATAAAAGAATTTCAACACCCAGAAGAGGGGACGCGCCAATATGGAGAAGAACCCAAAATCGATGACATGTTCGAGGCTAACGTGTAATGCCTGCAGCCTGTCATAATCTTTGGGACCGGCATACATCAGGAAATTATTCACGCCGGATTGAACCTTGAGCGCAAGCACAGGGGTATTTTTTATCTTCCATGCCTTTGCCTCACGCACTTGCCCGGAAGGTGCGATCGCTGCAAAGAAGTACTTGTCCTCCTGGGCTATCCAGCGGATACCCTCCCCACCGAAACTTTTTGGTTCATCCAATTTTTTTGCACTTAGCTCTATTCTGTCCGTGTCTTTAAGGAGAACGGGCCCTATATGCGGAGCGGTTCTGTCCGTTGCGTCGTAAATCCCGAAATCAGAGCCAAGGGTAATCCAGTATTCCGGAATTCCCGTCACCTCATCCCTGAGATCAAACTTGTACTGGTCAGCGTAGAACGTATACGTCCTCTTGATCGACAACTGAGGGGAGGAATATGAGAAAACGATGGAACCTCTCTGGTTGTTCTTGAGCGCGAGGGAAGCGCCTTCCAAAGAGAAATTAACCTGGGAGAGCCCAAAATTATCCGTATTTATTCCCAATGCGAGCGCTGGGAGAACTTCCGGGTTCTTGAGCAAAGAGACATCTGAGCCTTTTTTGTCCCTGTACGATTTCAGTTCAAAGGCCTTGATCGACCCCCCTCTCGACGTCAGGGTAGCAATATAATAATCGGTCTCCACTATAACATCTTTTACCTCGGTTGAACCTTCGGTTGCGGGAAGCGTGGCTGGAGGTGGTGCAGTTTCTTTTTTCAATAGTTCAGGAGTGGTTTCTGTTTTCTGTGGTGCTTGGGGTGCCGGTTTCGGGAGCAAGTACTGAGACCCTATCAACACGAGCAGTGAGAGGATAATAGCGACGAGCGTTCTCTTGTCCATGAAATCCATATTATCTCACAGGGTCGTGCCCGCCTGGATGGAAGGGATGGCACTTCAGAATCCTCCTCATGGAAAGAGTGATACCTCTAATAGTGCCATACTTTCTCAGCGCCTCGAGAGAATAAACAGAACAGGTAGGGGTAAACCTACAACTTTGAGGAATGAACGGAGAGAGTGTATATTGATACATGCTTACGAATCCTATGATTATTCTATCCATGTCTCTCTCTTGTCTGTTGACCAGGCATAAAGGGAAAAGATGACCGAGAAAATCGGTAGGGTTTGGAGACTCCTTTGTTCTTCAGAATTTTCTTAGTGACACAGAGAAGATAGGAAACACCTTCTCCCAAAGTCCAGAGACGCAACTTTGATTGAGATTTCAGAAAAACGTTGCACGTGGGGGCGAAGGCGTCTAGACCGCCAACCGCTTACGTCCCTTTGCACGTCTCCGTTGAAGGATTCTCCTGCCTCCCTTGGTGCTCATCCTTTCCAGGAAGCCGTGAGTTCGCTTTCTCTTTATTTTATGCGGACGGTATGTCGTATATGTTCCCATGCATTTCCTCGCTCGAAAGTATAAACTTTCAGATTACTGAAAGTCAAGGTATCATTTCGTTTCGTATTCGTGTCATTTCGTATCGATTTCTTCGTGAGGCAACGGCAGTCCACCAATTCCCGAATGTCCGGAATGTTCCCGAGCATTCAGAGTGTTACGCCCCAATTTTCTGTGTCAGGGCAAAATAGACATGTCAGGTGGTAGAAACCGGCTAAATCCTATTGCTGAAGAAAGCTCACAGGAAAGAGTTTTAAAAAAATGCCGACACGAATGCAGAAAGATAAAATAATGTCCCAAGAGATCGTTGTTTTATCTTGTTCATCCGTGATATATAATCTTCACCATGTACGACATACTATTTCCGATGTACGACATACTATTTCCGTTTGCCTTAATTATTGCGTTAGGAGTGGTTTGCAGGCGGCTCAGAATCGGTGGCCTTGATGCCTGGTCTATGCGTCAGGCCATTAATGCATCGGTTTTCAATATATTCCTGCCAGCCCTCTGCGTAAAGATCATACTTACCGCGCAGATTGATCTGGAGACCGTCCTCATCCCTGCAACCGCATGCGTTACAACCATCACTGGCCTCGTGCTGTCCCTTGCTGTCTATACACTTTTAGGAAAGGCAGTGGCTATTGAGCAGGGCAAGAAAGCAGTACTGGTAATCGCAGCTACATTCGGGAATGTTACTTACCTGGGGCTTCCTGTCCTTACCGGGTTGTACGGATCTGAAGCCGCAAAGTACGCTTTGTTTTATGATCTCTTAGCCACGACACCTCTTCTCTGGCTTCTCTGTGTGCCATTGGCGTCATGGTATGGAGAGGGAAAGAGATACGAGATCAGAGAGTCGCTGAGAACAATCGGTGCTCTTCCCCCGATCTGGGGCATATGCGCAGGCATCCTGATAAAGCTGACCGGCCTCTCTATTCCATCGGTCGTTCTTAAAACCATGGGCATGCTTGGTGACCTTGTTGTCCCCCTCATGATCTTCAGCATCGGCCTGGCCCTTTCCCTACCCAAGGTAAAACATGTATATATTCTTGCCCCGGCTATCATCATCAAACTCGCAATAGTGCCGCTCATCTCCTACCAGACAGCCAGCTTTCTCGGTTTACGGCAGACCGCTCTTGCTTCATGCGTCATAGAAGGCGCCATGCCCACGATGGTATTATCTCTCTTGATAGCTGCACGGTTTAAGCTTGATGAAACTTTAGCAGCCTTTCTGATCGTTGTGACAACCGTGCTGTCCTTCGCCACCCTGCCCCTTGCCTTTCATATGACAAAATTCCTGATCCCCTGAATGGTGCGCACCGTTCCTAAAACTACGGACAAATATACCACGATGTCATTCGAACGCCCAATGCTTAAAGGGCAAAAATGCTAAAGAAGAGTCTTGATCTCATCGGGTATGCGCACAGGTTTAAAACCCTTGCCGACACAGACCAATGTTGTGTGTGCCTTAACTGCCAGAACGCTGTCTTTTGTAATCTCCTGAGAAAACTCAAGGGCCACGCGTCCAACACTTTTGATCTTGGTGAGAATCTTTATGGTCTCCTGATACCGGACGGGTGATTTATAATCAATCTCTACCCGCGCAACGACAAAATGGATACCGGTGTCAGCCCACTTTTTCAGCACGATACCTTTGCTCAAAAAGAATTCGGTACGTGCTTCTTCTAGATATTTTAGATAATTGGCATAATAGACCACTCCTCCGCAATCGGTGTCATGGTAATATATTTTCTTCTCAAGAAAAAAGGCATCCATAGCTCGGCATATTTTACCTGAATCAACTTCAAAATATGTTACCCTACTAATGTGCACGTGAATTTCATTCCAGGAGGACTATGATACCGAAGCTCAGAGGACATCATCTCATCTGTCTTCAGTTCTTTCAAGGAGAAGGATACAATGAGGAGTTTGTGGATAATCTTGGAATGATAAGGCAGCTGATACGGGATGAGCCGGTAGAGATCTCTGCAGGGCCCGATGACATCTGTAGAAAATGCCCTTACCTCGAGAATGATGTGTGCGGATACAACGAACGTGCGGAGGAAGAAATAAGGGAAATGGACGAAAGGGCATTGAGACTGCTCGGGGCAGCTACGGGGAGCAGGGCGGCATGGGATGAGATCAGGGAAAAACTGCCGATGATATTCCATGAATGGCACACCTTGTATTGCAAGGTCTGTCACTGGAGAGGGGCGTGCGAGAAGGGCGATTTTTACCGGCGATTAAAAAACACATGTCTTACAGAATCGGTTTGATGGCTGCCCCCCCACTGTCATTGAAGAGGGAAGATCGATCGACCCTCGATTTTCCTCTTCGAGAGGGATGCAAGCGCTTGATAGCTGAGGAATCTGTTTTACGCCGAATCGAGCCATCCATTCTGTTACAATTCTTCCACCTGTCCCGGAACAAACCAGCCACCCTTGGCAGGGGAAACCTTCACATTCGGATTGAAACATGCAGCGAGGAGTGCTTCCTGTAACCCGCGCTGAGGGATCAGTTAGAAGACCGTCTCAAAGATCTTTAGATTATTACAATAGGGGAAAGATGAAGGCCACGAAAGCATTCCACACTTGTTCTTGGTTTTCGAAAGCGAGCATTACTGAATAAAGTGATTACCGTCGCCCCATCTTGCTTAGGGGCCTTCAGATTTTTATTAGTCCTACAAGAATGTTCTGGTTGTAAGCCAAAGTCGTTGAACTGCTCGCCAGTCGGCACAAATGCGCTCCATCAGAAGAGGGAGGAGCATACCCCTCCCTCTTCCTCATCCGGCATCTATTCAGAGAGAATCGAGATCTCGACCCTCCTGTTCAGAGCCCTTCCCTTCTTCGTCTTATTGTCGCCTACAGGGTCTGCCTTGCCATGCGGAATAGCCGTGATCTTTGACGCATCTACGCCCGCTTCTTTGATCAGATAGTTCTTCACGGCCTCCGCTCTCTTTGCTGAAAGCCTCATATTATACTTATCGGTCCCGATGCTGTCAGTGTAACCGTCAAGCCTTATCGAAGCACCAGGGTACTTTTTGACAAAAGCAACAGCCTTATTGAGCTCAGCCATATCATCCGCACTTAGTGTCGCTTTGTCGAAGGCAAAATGTGCTCTTATCGTCATCTTATCAATAACTTTGACGGGTGGCGGTGTTGGCATCGGTGTTGACATCGGTGTTGGCGTTGGTTTTGGTGTCGGTATCGGTGTTGGCATCGGTGTTGGCATCGGTGTTGGTTCGCAGCCAAAGGTGCAGCTACCGCAATCATTGGGGTCAACAAGATGTCCGCAACTACAGCTCTTGTATTTAGTCCATGCTTCCGTTACGCACGTTTCGTAAGCCTCAAAACCCTTGGGGCAGGTTTTATCTTTGCCATCCTTGCGAAGGTCCTGTAGCCCTTGGCACATCTCAACTAAGCTGCTAGGCGCGTACATGGGACGACTAAGTGTAGGCTCTTTTTCAAACGGGCATTGATTATCCGAGGTTACGTATCTCATGCCGCAGCCCCATAAACATGGCAGTACTAAGAGAGAGACTAACACTATAAAGCATGATCTTTTCATATTCCGCTCCTTAAAGGTTTATCACCTCAATCTTCCTGCAGTTTAGGCTTTCTACCGAATTGCAATGAGACAAATCCCATAGAAAATGGCCTTTCGCCCTCCATTAAAAGCTCCTGTCGAAGTGTTACTCTTCGCCAATAAAGGAAATATCTTTTTCACACCCCCTCTCCATGGAATAATTCTTTAGGCATATGCACTTCACTCTTGTAACCCCCATATGTTGTGCAATTCATGGAAGTGGTCGCCCTCCGCGCATATTGTTGCCAGTAGTTGGTGGAATAGCACGGCATCCTCGCATCGAGAGCAACGAAACCCGTCTAGCAAACGTAAATGAACCAAATTTGTCTGCACACATCTTCAGTCGCAAAAACACTGTTCAAATTCAAGAATATACTTGGATAATTTTCCACGACCTTGTACCACATATTGCGCTAACAAGAGTCAAGTGCATAGCCCAATAATTCTTTTTCCCAAATAAAAAAGCCTACCTCCCCAAAAGTTTATTCCTTCGGCAGCTCAGTCATCTTCTATAAGATCCGCCGCTTTCTGTCCCCTTCTCACGCAGGGTTAGGTTTTATCGGGATTGTCTCCTGATTACCTTTTAGCACTAAAAAAACCGCCTGTCAAGGTGCGGTGCAACTTGCCCCCTGTCACTTTCCGTATCTCGTTGATTGATCAATGGATTTTTCACTGATTTTACCTATCTGCAGGTATCTAAAATAATACTTAACATACCTACCTCCTTTTGATATCATGCCACTATGAAGAAATCAGGAGGTTTTAGGCATGGAACGCTCTAGTGAGAAGATTCCAGAATATCTGCTCGAATTGCATGAATCTCTGCTGCTGGCCCAGCTTCGAACTATCCGAAAACTGCGGCCGGCAAAGGCGAAGACAGGGAAAGCAGAGGTGCCTAAAGGCATGTCTCATATTGATATGGCTATTGACATACTCAGACGCGCCCAGCGTCCTCTGCATGTCTCGGAGATCATATCCCGGGTCAAGACGGTGCACGGCGCAAGCCTCGACCGAGAGTCGCTGGTCAGTGCCCTGGTTAAAAAACTGAATCGAATTCAGGGATTGACACGAACAGCACCCAACACCTTTCTGCTCACGGTGAAGTGAACAACGTAGAGGGCTATCACAGAAACAAAGAACGCATAGACTCGAACGAGCTGTTTCTGAAGCTCATGGAGATCGTTTTGCTTTATGGAGGGATGATCCGGTTAACGATCCTCAAAAACATTGCACTTTTGAGCTACAGCCTCCTTACCCTTTTCAGTGGCACCCGGGGCGGAAATGGTTGGCTTTCGAAGGCCGCCCTGCACCATGATCGTCGTTACTGGTCAGTCTCTATTTGATCTAGTGAGATGCTATGAAAAATTGCGGATGAATATCTTAGAGGACCCTTTTTACAGCTCTTGGGGAAAAGGCATCCTACAAAACGGAGGGATGTTGTGCTGGCTCGATAGTGTACGGATGTTCACGGCAGGCATCACAACAGATGATATACGGGGAATCGAGAGCATCCCCTCTTACCGTAGGAATAACCCTGACCCTGAATTTAGAAACAAATTGCAGATCTAGTTGGACGATATCACATGAACCTCTACCGGGAGGCAGCCTATGTATGAGGGAAGGATCAAAACAGAACATTTGCAAAGGAAGGCGTATGTCTATATCCGACAGTCGAGTCCGAGGCAGGTAATTGAGCACAGCGAAAGCACTAAGAGGAATACGACTTAAAAGGAAGGGCTATGGCGATGGGGTGGGCATCCGATCATATTGTTGTTATGGATGAAGACCTTGGCCTTTCAGGCAGCGGTGCCCAGTGGCGGGACGGCTTTCAGTATCTTCTATCAGAAGTGGGCATGGCTAAGGCAGGCTCGATATTAGCATTAGAGGTATCGCGATTGGCCAGCAGCTCATCGGATTGGCATCGTCTTCTGGAAATCTGTGCGATGGGAGACCCTGATCGTAGATGAGGACGGCATTTATGACCCACGCCACTTCAATGACAGATTTCTGTTGGGGATGAAAGGGCAGATGTCAGAAGCCGAACTCCATATGCTGAGAGCCCGGCTACAGGGGGCGCTCTGAACAAGGCACGCCGCGGCGCCTGGAGCCTTTTCCCCTTGACTTCAAGTGTGACGTTGCTATACTGGAGACATAGAATTTTATAGGAGGACTTGTGCCCATTATGTTCAGCCACGGCACAGGGGCAGATGTCATGAAACGAATCGCTGGTCCCTTGGTGAGAGGAGTGACTGCCTCACTATATTGGAACTCATCATTTATCCCGCTGTTTTCATGATATGAAAGAGCAGAGAATTGAGGAAAGAGCAAAAGCACTTTTGTGTAAGGAGGGTTTATGAAAAGAAGTAAGGTAATTCTCTTGGTTGCCCTTTGTGCTGCAGCGCTAGTTCTTGAGGCATTTTCTGTTGTGGCAGATGATGAGCCATGCACCGAAAGTGGTATTATTGTGAGTAATGGGACGATGCTCGATCTGTGGTATAAGAAGAATAACGGTGCATGCTCATTCTGGATACATGAACATGTCTTCACCATAAAACCAGAGGACACGGTAAAA
>DMNE01000466.1:0-192 GCA_003453735.1 Nitrospiraceae bacterium
ATGGCAAGCAAGTGCTCGAAAATAAATGGTGGAGCTGAACGGGATCGAACCGTCGAGCTCTTGACTGCCATTTGTTTCAAGGGGATTCGAGGGTTCGTTGGTTTTAATCCAATTTCTCAAGGAGATGACGGAGCTACAAGAAAATGCTTGACAACATAAGGAACTTTTGCTAATTTTTATCTGAGAGTGGCT
>DMNE01000466.1:211-714 GCA_003453735.1 Nitrospiraceae bacterium
ATACGCTTTTCATTCTCAAGGGCCCTGAAAAAAAAAGGCCTGATTATTTCCTATGCAGAAAACGGCAAAGACGCGTTAGGAAAGATGGCGGGCCAAAAATATGATGTGGCCGTTTTTGACCTGCACCTCGGAGATCTTGACGGCCTCGACGTCATCCGTCACCTGAAGAAATGCTCACCGGAGACAAAAATCATCGCTATTACGGACACCTCTAACGATGCAGTTAAAGAGAGCCTCTTGCTTGAAGGTGTTGATTGTTTCTATGAGAAGCCATTCGATCCTTATGATATCGCCAATTCCATTGAGCAACACCTTTCTACCTTGNNATAGCGGGAAGATCTTGGAACGGAGATGTTCTGACAGGAGTTCGTACGGGAAGAGAGTCGACTTTTTCATCTATATCCTTGATTTGAGCGAGATCAAGACGCTGACTTTCAGGGGCCAGGGCATCGACATCAGCCTTACGGGTATCGGCATCGAGACGGATTATCCTCTGGAGCCGG
>DMNE01000466.1:758-4354 GCA_003453735.1 Nitrospiraceae bacterium
AGGAAGGTGAATGATCATTTATACCAGGCCGGGATCAAATTCATCAAGGACAATACTTGAGACAAGTAGTTTCTTGTCTTTTTTCCTCCACCGCATGCTCTCATTTGAATATCTTATTAAAGAGTGGAGCTGAACGGGATCGAACCGTCGACCTGTTGAATGCCATCTAATTTCAAATCTTTCTATGCTTATTAATCTTTACTCATATCATTAATAATCAAGCATTTTCCGCTAAGATATTCTCGCGCTTTACCGGATTTTACTTGTACAATTAGCACACGATTAGCACACTATAGCTTACCACAGCTTACCTTTAAAGTAAGTAAACGGTAAGTCAGTTTGTGGAGGGTATAGGGGGGTGATATACTGTAAACAAAGGTAGTAGCGTTAAGAATGGTCTCAAAACCTTATCAGTAAAGGTTGGACTACCTTATGCAGCGGAGACAAATTCTGCGCAGAGGAGATGATGTTCGAGACCGTTAGGTACTTTCGAAAACAACACAGGAAAAATTTCCAATGTTATAGAACGTTCACCAAGAAACGACAAATTATACGCGTTAAATAACCTAATAAAAACAACAATTTTACACACGGCATAGGAAAGTTTATTTGTATTTGCTTGTGCAGGGTCTGTCACGGTGAAGGCCTTCATAATCTCCTTATCGAATACGCGCTGACGGCAAACGCTTGAATGTCATTTTGCTGACACGAAAACGACAAAATTCATCAATGGTCCACCATTCAGTGAAAAAAAGCGCTAAAATTTCTATTAAAATCAACCATACGCAAAAATGAGGGCTTGGCATAGAACCTGCTTCCTGTAAAGGGAAATGCGCGGATGACCTGTCAACCGAGCAGCATCCAAATGGCCACCTGAGGGAAAGGGGATAATCGGGCATGCACCTCCCCAATATGTCTGCGCGTCTTCAGAGGAAAGTTTTTGAGAAAACTGACGAATATCCAAACCCCGAAAGGTTATGATCAGAACGCGCGCAGCTGAAACCGATATTGGAATAGGCATCCCCTTAGATCGCGACGTATACAACGAAAAAGGCGTCTTGTTGCTACGGAAAGGCTATATAGTTCAAACTCAAACCCAATTAACGACACTCATCAAACAAGGCCTATACTTTCTGACAAAAGATACATCTGATAAATCTGGGCATGTCGCACCCAAGACCGACGAACTCCTCTCGTTTGTATTAGTGGATGAGGCATATGCAGCATTGGTATCCCTTTATAGCTGCACTTCTGCAAACGATTTACCTTCACGGATTCTTAAGATATGCGATTTCCTTAACCTCGCGGTCAAAAAAGACGCTGATATGGCCCTTGGCGGTATTCTTCTCCAGAAGAATGCAAAGTATTCCATAATCCACCAAATACACTGTGCACTGCTTTGCGAAATCATCCTTAAACGACTTGGGCATACGGATCAAGAGCGATCGACAGTCATTGCAGCCGCGCTAACGATGAACATTGGCATGCTGGGTTTGCAGGACTTCCTATTCTTCCAGCATAAGCAACCCAGTGGTGACCAACGGAAGGGAATATTGAACCATCCCTATCGCGGAGTTGAAATACTCCGCCACATGGGCGTAACAGACCAACTTTGGCTGGACGCTGTCTTGCAGCATCATGAATTGCTGGACGGTAGCGGATATCCCCGTGGTTTACGAGCTGATGATATCTGTCGAGCAGCTCGTCTGCTTGCCATTGCAGACGTATATGGCGCCAAAATATTCCCCCGGTCCTATCGTCCGCCCCTACCTGCGAACACTGCCGCAAGGCAGATATTTCTGAAAGAGAGGGAATACATCTTCGACAGTGAACTCGTCGATATTTTTGTGAAGGAGCTTGGCATTTATCATCCAGGTTGTTTCGTGAGGCTTACAAACGGCGAAATAGGCATTATCACCAGGCGCGGGGGAAAGATACATCTTCCCATTGTGCATAGCGTGGTCGGGGCAAACGGCATGCCTTTGCCAGAGCCCAAATTGCGTGTTGCCTCTTCAGCTGATTTTACCGTAAAAGAACTTCTGGATACACAGGAAGGTAATTTTAACATCAACATCTATCGGTTATGGCAGCATGATAAAAGGCTTGCCACCCGGGAAACATAATTCGGCGGTTTAGATTTTTTCTGGAAAATGCCATGCATTCTTCGGTAAATGGGGGTTTTTGCACAAAAGGACGAAAAGGTAAAATTCAAAAAATAGGCGATCATGGTGGATTTGAGAACGATTTTGAAGGCTGATTTTAAATTGGCCAAGAACGTGTGCTGAGGATCTTAGCTCATTTCGCGGAACTCTGTGCAGAATCGTTTCCTTTGGCAAGCCCGGCAAAATTTGCCCATCCATAACTCATCGAATTGCTTGGCAATCTTCTCGATAAGGGGTTTTTCCGAGGTTATGAAGCCAGACTCAAAATTCCTGCGATTTTCGCTTTTTGCCCCCATGCCGGCACCAGTGAGATTGGCGCTGCCGCTATANNATCAGCTCGGGGTAGCGGTCGAAATCCATGCGAAAGGCTGGACCCGGTTCCTTGGCATGGATCAACCTGACCTTAACCCCTTTACTCAGCAAATCAGCGATGATTTCCAGGAAGGGTACCATCTTTTTACGGCGTTTCTCCACATACAGGTCCTTCAGGTCTGATGTGGCAAGCCAGACGAAGGAGGTTGCCGAAGGGATTGCTCCACAGATGACCTTCTCATAGATCTGACGATTTGTGATGAATTCAACCGTATTCATGCGGTCAGGCATTGTATTGAGTTTACTATAAATGTAATAAATTAACTGAAAGATAGGTAAGCCACTGGTTTGACCAGTGGGACTTTAAAAGGTTTGACCTTGCAGGATTAAGTAGGCTAAACCTCCAGATAGGCTTGACGGTAGTCAAAGGCTATCTGGAGGTTTAATGGACAGTTACAAAAGCTTAACACACTCGAAGTATGATTGTAAGTATCATGTGGTATTTGTACCGAAAGGCAGGAAGAAAACGCTCTTTGGAGTTCTTTTGAAAATTGTGAGTGCCTTGATTTACATGTGGTGTCAGATACTAGGTGGAGTCAACAGCCAACGGGTTTTTGTAAAGGTAAAACAAAAATCGAGATCAGCCGAGGGATCGAGAGGTCTTAATTTCGATCTTCCCTCCGCCAAGGCCTTTTGCCAGCGTTGTGCCGGAATCTCTTTGGTCTCCTCGTGAACCCTCTGATGATTGTAAAAGTACACTATTTCATCCAAAATGGGCTGTGCATCCTTGGAGTTGGTTATCTTGTGTTTTTCGCACAAAAAAGGGAGTCTTCGCTGTAAGTAATCGAACAGTTTTTCTATCTTTCCTTTCGCCTGTGCTTGTCGTTTACCGGTATAGATAATGCCGATGCCGAGACTGCCCAAAGCCCTTCTGAACTGGATCTCGCCTTCGTCTTCCTTGCATCGGTAACGCACATGCACCCCTCGATGGAAGACAAAACGGAATATCGAGTGGTTATCGACATAATACGCCTGTGGGAGCCCATATCGATGAACGGTTTCCCCCCTACATCGCAGACCGTAGGCAGTTCCTTCAATGCTTCGGAATACGATTGCGTGACT
>DMNE01000119.1:0-2198 GCA_003453735.1 Nitrospiraceae bacterium
GATTTGAGAGCGATTTTGGCCATGCGTTTCTTTTTGTAACACTTTTCATATGGATTTGCACACCACCATGCAATTCCATCCATTCTTTTTCTTGATAGTTTCATTATTTCGCTTGATAAACGTCTAATTGGGGTCGTTTGACGAAAGGGAAATNNGAATCCACCTTTTTCCACGTGCCTGTTTTGCGCCAAGTGTAATCACCGGTCAAATTGATATGGTTCCAATGAACAGGGGCAACATGCTCGAGAAGCCCTTCGTCAATGTCATGACCCTGCTCTCTCATTGCGTCAAACGCTCGCTCTAGGTAAACCGTGTTCCATAAAATAATGCAGGCTACTACCAGCTTAGGCCACTGGCACGATGGCGCTGTTACTCACAGGTTCGATCCCGAATTTCCCCAAGCCGGTTGAAACACACCGCCCGTGCCAATGTATTTTTCGCTTCTCCTTTAATTTAGCTCTGCCGTTACCCGTTGCCAAAGGGCTGGATCTAAGAGCCAGTCGAGTGTAAACAATGTCCTCTCGATACGACCCAACTCGCGCAAGGCGAGTGCCAAGCTGTTTTGTCTTGGGTAACTTGCAAGCTTGCGTAATATCAAAGATGCCGTGACAGTTCCCTGCTTGATGGAGGTGGCAAGCCTCAGAAATTCCTGCCACTGCTGCAAAATAAGTTTAACGTCGATCTTCTCGCCAAGAAAGCAATTCTGACAGGAATATAAGGATGTTTTTACATCTTGGTTAAAGCAGACCTCAAGCTGAATCCCGGAGTTCCCTGTATTTTGTGAGAGGGATGAAGGAGTCCGTGTAACAAGGTGTCGCGACGAAAATCGGAGACGCATAAGAGAGCAACCAGAGTTCTATGGTAAAGTATTAGTAGAAAGTTGATCCCATTTGGACAGACAAGCCAGAGATTTCCAAGAGAATATGGATTTGGACATATCGTATATAACAATGAATCGTATGTGCGAGAAGCGCTTGAGGAAAGATGCCGCATTTCGAAAGAAGGTCCCTAGTGATCGGCTCAATATATCTTTGTCAGCCGGGAGAAGAATGTCTGATGAAGAATTACTCTTCAAGCTCGGATCCTTTGGCCTAGAAATAGATAGGCAGACCCTTGGTGAATGGCGGAAAGGATTTCTTTCGGCTGAGGCGATGGCTAAATGGATAATTGCCAAAAGGAATATCAGCGCTGAGGGACTGGAGATCGACTGGGTATGGATATGCCTTACCGTCCTTTGGGAGCGGTGGTTCCCCGAAACTCCGAGTCTTGAGATGATCGACGATATGATGCAGAACGGTTATGAAAGGCTTGAGAGTCGGGATTCTGTAGAAGCTTGTGACATCTGGCTGAAGGTTTGGGGGTTGCTTCTTGATCTTGCGGACCGAAAAATGGCCACCACCATCGATGATTTGGACAGAATATTCAGAGGTACACAGAGTATATTCAACTGGGTACAGGATCTGGAAACGGAATTATGCAACGCTACCATGGGAAAGAAGGATTTGATGGCCGACAGGATTTCACTTTGTGAAAAGCTCCTTGTGAGATTCCCGCATGAGGACAGTCTCCTTCTTGAAAATACGAGGCGTGCTCTTGCTGATTCGTATTTTGAGTCTGGCAATAAGGAAAAGGCTGATTTGCTCTTTCGCGAGTGGCTGAAGGACGACCCCCGGGGGGCTGGGGCTGGATCGGTTGGGCCGACTGTTATTGGTTTATGCGGATGAGGGAAAGGGATTTTGAGAGAGCCGAAAAGATATTGAAAGAGGGTCTTGCGGTGCGAGGCGTGAGAGACAAGCAGTTTATAGTGGAAAGATTGGAAGGTCTTTACAGTGAAAGCGGGCGGACACAAGATCTTGAGACATTGCAGGCCGATCTTCAAATCAGCGAGGTCGAATACGACAAAAGTGGTCAGAAAACTGAGCAGGCGAAGAAGGTAAAGGTTGGTCGGAATGAACCATGCCCGTGCGGCAGCGGGAAGAAATACAAAAAGTGCTGCGGGATTTGATTTGGGCGTTTGTTCTAGGGCGTACTGTGTCAGCATTTTTCACATACCCTTAGCGTACTTTAATTTCCTTTTCGTCAAAAGACCCCTAATTGGACATCACCCGAAACGCGCGTCAGGCGACATCACGGTATGAAAAATCAGTCAAGGCTTTCGATAGAAAAACGTTTAAACATCCTTGGCGATGATGAAATAG
>DMNE01000119.1:2238-6455 GCA_003453735.1 Nitrospiraceae bacterium
TTTATATTACAGCTAGGCTATTTTAAAGCCCGCCGTATGTTTTTTGTCCTCAGCTTTCCGAAGATTGAAGAAGATGCCAGGTACATACAGGAACAATATTTCCCCGGCTCTCTATTGACCGTCCTGGACATTTCAAAGCCTACCCGACTAAAACAGCAACAGCTGATACTTGAACTCTGCAACTATCGGAGTTGCGACGCTGCGGAACGGCACCAACTGAAAACAAAAGCTAGCCAGGCAGCGGTGGTTTGTGCCAAACCTATCTATATTTTCCGCGAACTCATTAATTNNTATGGAAGAGCAACGTATCGTTGTTCCCGGCTATAGCTTTATGCAAGATATGGTTGGAAAAGCGCTTGAATATGAAGAGCACCGTTTGATGAACATTGTGCGCAATCATTTGCAAGATTCTGATAAAGAAGCGTTGGAGCTTCTTCTGGAGGATCCATCGGGAATGTATGAATTAACACAGCTCAAGCACGAGCCCAAAGATTTCAGTGCCGGTGAAATCAAACGCGAAATTCTGCGTGGTGAACGGGTTCTTGACCTATATCTCCTTGCGCAGAGGGTCTTACCAGATCTGAAGATTTCCAATGAGAGTATTAAATACTATGCTTCATTGGTGACGTATTATTCCGTATTCAGACTGAAGAGATTGGACATAAGCATTGTGCGTCTCTATCTTTTGTGCTTTGTGCATTACCGGTATCAGAAAATCCATGACAACCTGCTCAATAGCCTGATTTATCATGTGAGACAATATGTCGATGAGTCCAAGGCCGCTTCCAAAGAACGTGTGTATTCGTATCACACCGAAGGCAATCAAAACTTAAATAAGGCAGGGGAAGTGCTGAGACTCTTCACAGACGACAGCATTCCGGAAAATACTCCTTTCGGAGAAGTCCGACTAAAGCTTTCGGTATTCTGGAACGTCAGAAGCTGGATATTGTGGCAGGCCATATTGGCACGGACGGCGGATTTGACGAAACCGCTTTTCAATGGGAGCACGTCGATAAATTAGCTCCTCAATTTAAGCGGCATTTGAGACCGATCCTGCTCGCAGTGGAATTTTGCGCGTCATCGGCGAGCGACCCACTGATAGAAGCCGTGCAGTTTTTGAAGGGGCGTTTCGAACAATAAGACCGCTCAGAAATTATTTCACTGATATGTTCCCTGTAGAATGTGTACCAGACAGCATGAAACGCTATCTGTATGCACGCGACGCACGAAGAAGGCGGCAAATGATCCCGGATCGCTATGAGTTTCTTATCTATCGTCTGTTGCGAAACGGCCTAGAATCGGGCGATATCTTCTGCCGGGATAGTGTCCGCTTCCGTAGTTTTGAGGATGACCTGCTGGACGACCAGCGGTGGCAAAAGAAGGACGAACTCATTGCTGAGACTGGTTTGACGATCCTGAATCAGCCTATCCGGGATCACCTGGCATCGCTCTCGGAGATGCTTGAAAAACGTATTGCCGAAGTCAATGAGCGCATCTCTTCTGGCAAAAACGAATACCTTCAGGTCACCCAACGCAGTCCAAATGGTCGCTGGACCCTCCAGTACCCTAATGACAGCGAGTCAGTGAATCATCCNNGCAATGCCAGTTTATGGACGCCTTCCGCCACATTCTCAATCGCTACGCCAAACAAGAGTCGGATAACCGTGCTATCACCGCATGCATTATTGCATGGGGAACCAATATGGGACTGGGAAAGATGGGTGACATCTCTGATATCAGCTACAATATACTTGCCTCTACCTCGGATAATTTCATTCGTCCTGAGACGTTGAAAGAGGCCAATGACAGTATCAGCAATGCTATTGCAAGGCTCCCCATCTTTCGACATTTCGATATAGGTGAAACCCTACATTCCAGTAGTGATGGGCAGAAATTTGAGACTCGCATTGATACGATCAATGCGCGCCATTCTCCCAAATACTTCGGGCTGAAAAAAGGTGTTGTTTCTTATACGTTGGTGGCAAACCATGTTCCCGTTAATGCCAGAATTATTGGTGCCAACGAGCACGAGAGTCATTACGTGTTCGACATCCTGTTCAACAACACAACAGAGATCCAACCCGAAATACATTCCACGGATACACACGGCACGAACGAGGTCAACTTCGCCCTCCTTCATATGTTCGGTTATCAGTTTGCCCCACGTTATANNGGATATCTATGATAAGGTCACTCAATCCCTCTATGGATTCAAGCATCCGAGCCGGTATGAGAATATGTTGATCAAACCCATTCGGAAAATCCATGATGCTTTAATTGTTGAAGAGTGGGAGAATGTCAAACGTATCATGTTGTCTCTGGCCCTCAAAACGACTACTCAAAGCATCATCGTAAGCAAACTCAGCGCTTATGCGCGCAAAAATAAAACCAGACGCGCTTTATGGGAATATGACAATATTTTTAGAACCTTGTATCTTCTGAATTATATCGATTCCCCTCCGCTTCGCCGGAACGTTCAACGGGCACTGAACCGAGGCGAGAATTACAATCAGTTACGCCGCGCCGTTGCTTATGCGAACTTTGGAAAACTGCGTTTCAGGACAGAATATGAACAGCAGCTTTGGGGCGAGTGCAGCCGTTTGATANNTCTAATGCCACCATCTTATCCCATCTGCTGACTCAGAAAGAAAGCATCGGCGATGCAGAAGGCGCAGCCCTGCTAAAACAGATCTCTTTAATTGCTTGGCAACACATCAATTTATACGGGCGTTTCGAATTCAGCAAACGTCTCGCTCCCATCAACTTTAATGAGATCATTCAAGCATTAGCGAAGGTTCCAGAACAGGAATTTTAGGATAACCATGGGCGATTGTTAGAGGATAAATATTATCGAGGCCAAAATCGCTACAAAAAGTATCACATGGCCAAAATCGCTCTCAAATCNNGAGGCGTTGTGCAAAAAACCCCAATGTGTTTCAGCTTGAACAGTTTTCATCCCTACCCTCACACAGCTGGCAACAACCATCCTGCTCTATCCGTACTCTATCCTCAAAACAAGAAGGTATATTTGAAAGATTAAGCGATCCTGATCGATTTGGGCGCGCTTTTAGCGCTGCTATTCTTCTGGGCAACCCATATTGAGAAAGCATTGTTACACAAATGGAAACGACCAGGCATTATAGTATTCATAGAGGTATTCAATTTATCCTTAACTAACAGGCAGTTATATATATGGTCTTGTGAATTGTATTATAAATTCACGGGATCTGTCGTACGTGCCATCTTTCAAATCTATCAATAATCCCGTCTGGAATTGCCGTCGGACAAATTGCCGGTAAACCAAGAACCTCTTTTATCATATCAACTAATGCTTGTTGACTTAATTCATAAATTTGAGCCTCAAAAATTAAAGCAAACCCCCCCGCGTCAATTATCATTTTGATGTAAGTTTTTGGAGCATACCGCATAATAAACAAGGGTCGAACACCAAAATGCTCACACATCTTCAGTTTAATTGCTAGCTCTTCACTATCAATATAGCCTAGAGTATTTTTTATCTCACAGCCGTACGATATATCGTCACGTGCAAATACAAAATCTAAGTCATGCCCTGTTTCTGTCCATTGCTTCCCGTTAAATTCTCTCACTTTCTTCGCAGCTCGCCTAAATCCACGCCCTGCGAGCGCTATAAAAAAAAGATCCTCTGCCCGATGACCGCAGCTCCTTGTAATGTGATCGGCAGAATACATCTCTATAATTTTCTCGATTTTCGCTATGTCTCTTCTTGGGTACCGATTGGATTTATGAATAAAATACCTCGTCGATGTTCCCTTTTCTCTCTCCAGGCGTACATCTTTTAAATAACCTAATCGAAAGAGCTGCGTTACCGCATTATTAGTGATCCAGTGAAAATATTTTTTTTCAAACCTCACTTGTAGCTGTCTAAGATAAAAAACTGCCTCTTTCTCCGCTTCGTATAAAGCCTTAATATCAGCCTGTGCAGNNTAACGTACCCATAATCTTCAGGCGGCTCAAAAAATTTATCGTACTCTTCAACTGACATGGCTATAAATTAACAGATACCGCTGTTTAAAACAAAATATTAGGCAACACAAACGGTATGACGATAACTCAGGCCGTAGGCCAGTTGGCAGAACAACCGCCCACAGAAACCTGTGCGTCAGTGCAGTTTGAGGACAGGAAATGTTATCGCACCTCAGATAAATCTTCTACGTGATGAGTTCACGACTTTATTA
>DMNE01000119.1:6487-6716 GCA_003453735.1 Nitrospiraceae bacterium
TCCTTGCGATCTCTTATGAAAAACAACCTTAATGCCTGGTTTTTTACAGGCCTCGATAGCGATAGCGTTCTTTCCCTTCCTCGTTCAGAACATTATAGTGGATCTAAATTGGGTTGATATTTGGCTTTAGCTTTTTCCTGCTCTCGAACAACCGTACCTGTGATATACTGTGAAGGCCCATTATGTTCAAAGATCAATTTTACTCATAGAGGGACTTGCAAAAGTCATA
>DMNE01000522.1:0-128 GCA_003453735.1 Nitrospiraceae bacterium
GCGCCGCAAGCGGCTCATGGTCGATGGACTGATTCAGATGCATCTGAACCAGTATAAAACTAGCGGCGCGGAACTGATCATGGGAGAGGCCCACTTTATTGGTGCGAGAACCGTTGAAATCAGCTTGA
>DMNE01000522.1:196-5211 GCA_003453735.1 Nitrospiraceae bacterium
ATTGTCTTGGGCGGCGGTTTTGTCGGCCTCGAACTTGCACAGGCCATGCGACGTTTCGGTTCCCGAGTAACCGTGATTGAGATAGGCCCGCAGCTCATCAGCCAAGAGGACCCCGACGTCGGAGGTGCGCTTTTGGAGTTATTCCACGACGAGGGAATCGACGTAATGCTCGAAACGCAAGTCAGCCGGGTCGAGGGACACTCCGGCCGCAATCTCCGGGTCCACACTCAAAGCAAGAAAGGCGAATCAGTTATCGAAGGAACGGATATTCTCGTCGCAGTCGGCCGAAGCCCAAACACCCATGGTATCGGACTGAAGCAGGCATCAGTGGAGGTGGATGAGCATGGTTATATCAAGGTTAATGAGCGTCTGGAGACAACTGCCCCGAAGGTCNNCATGGGCGAATGCGCCGGCAGCCCTAAGTTTACCCATGTCTCTTTTGACGATTTTCGGATTGTGAACGCAAACCTTAACGGAGGCAATCGCACTACAAAAAACCGGTTAGTCCCTTTCTGCATGTTTACCGATCCGCTACTGGAGCGGGTTGGATTGAACGAATCCGAGGCGAAGAGTCGCGGCATTGGCTACCGCTTGGTCAAAATGCCCATGGCCGAAATTCTGAAGACCTGGACCCTCTCTGAACCTCGCGGGTTTCTAAAAATGCTGATCGGTGCGCAGAGTGATGAAATTTTGGGATTCTCCGCATTCGGGGTTGAGGGAAGCGAACTGATGGGGATTGTCCAGACCGCCATGATTGGACACCTGCCGTATACGACGCTAGACGAAGGGATTTTCACCCATCCCACAGTCGCCGAGGGGCTGAGCGAGCTATTGGCAAGCGTGCCTGCGGTAGTGTGACAAGGAAGTTCGGCAAAGTGAGCACCGAAACTGCTGAAAGAAATATCAAAAGAAAGGAGCCATTATGAAAGCAACGCAATCTTTCGCGCAAGATCGAGGCACGGGCGCTACTCCGGCGCCGGGCTCAAAGTCCGGAGCGACCCAAGGTACCTTCACGATGAGCGACGTCATTCCGTGGAAGCCCGTCGATCCCAAGAACCACCCTGGACTGGAGATGTTCGTGGTGTGGGGGAATCCAAACGAGGGCCCCTCGTTGATCCTGCAAAAGTATCCTGCGGGCATGGAATCGGGCTGGCACTGGCACACAGCGGCGTATCAGGGCATCGTGATCCAGGGCAAGTTCACGCATACTTTCGAGGGAGCAGCACCGCAGACGGGCGGGCCGGGATCCGTGTGGTCGCAACCTGAGAGACAGGTTCATCATGACAAGTGCGAAGAGAGCGGCGGCTGCATCATCGCTGTGTACTTCAACGAGAAGCTCGACTTCAACCCGGTGCACATGAAGGCCCAATAAGAACCCAAACGCCCCTAACCGTGTATACGAGAGGTCCTGTGATTATCAACTTGCTTGCGACTTGGATTCCAGCGCTAGGGATTGCATTTTGGGGCCTACTGAAGCTCACGCGCAATCAGAGGGTTGCCGAGGAGATGTCGAAATTCGGAGTCGGACGTTATCTTCGACTGCTCGGTGTGATGGAAATTGTATTCGCGGCCCATTAAGCGGTTTGCCTCGACCGAGGAAGTTGCTTCTTTGGTAACCTTTATAGCCAGTCCTCTTTCGTCTGCAACTACTGTTGCACCCTTGCGTGTCGATGGAGGAGTGATAAAAAGTGCCTTTTAGCTGATTGCACCGTTCTGAACAAGGGCATGTTTCTGTTAATACATTTTGAACTCAAAGGTGCTCATCAGCATATTTGATTGTCATAGAAGTAATCGCGCCTCTGCAGGCCGTCATAAAAAGTGATGATTATTTTCGATTATCAACGCCGTTATGTCTATTGGGAGCACCCACATCGGTAGTCTCAATGAACCGAAGCTTGCCTGAAAGGTGCATATAGCACTGCGCAAACAGAAATTATGCCACAGTTTGCTGGGTACTGAATGGATTACGTATCTCTTTCAGCCAACTGTGTTTTTGCTTTTTTATAGAGAATTACGCATATTTACAAAGCGATTATAATGTGGTAAAAGAATAAGTATAATCACCAACGAATGGAAATGGAGAAGCCGCCATGACTGAACAAGCCAAGCCTTATACGCCCCTTACCTCGGAAAATGCCGCCCTCGTGCTGGTCGACCACCAAGTCGGCCTTATGACAGGCGTACGCGATTATTCGACCGGCGAGTTGAAGCACAACGTCGTCGGGCTGGCCAAGGCGGCCAAGGCGCTGAAGCTGCCGATCGTCGCTCTCACGACAGCCCGTGACAGCATGTGGGGGCCGATCTTTCCCGAACTCGTCGATGCTCTCGGCGGTGTGCAGATCATCGACCGATCATCAGTGAACGCATGGGACGATCCCAAAGCCGCTGCCGCAATGGAGGCGACAGGCCGCAAGAAGTTGATCTTCGCCGGCCTCTCGCTTGAAGTCTGCGCGGCCTTCCCCGCCATCACGGCGATTGGGAAAGGCTATGATGCGTATGTCGCCGTCGACGCGTGCGGCACCTTCAGCGAGACCAAGCGCCAAGCGGGTCTCATCCGAATGCAACAGGCTGGCGTGATCGTCTCCGACTACGCCACGCTCATGGTCGAAATTCTCAAGGACAACGCGCGGCCAGAAGCGGGCGCAGTCTATGAGGCGCTCGATATGCCCTGGGCCATTCTCGTTGGCCAGATTGCGAAAGCCTACGGCAAGATATAATGGTACGCAATAAGCGTGCTCAGTGAAGAGAGTTAGTTTATGAGATCACTATAAAAGAGGAGAGAAGATGTGATGCAGTCGATCCAAGAAAAGAACAAGGCCATCGTTCTGGAGGCGTTCGACACCCTATTCAATAAGCGCGACTACTCGGCGGCTGAGCGCTATTGGTCACCCAACGATATTCAGCACAGTGCTCATATCGCACCTGGCCGCGAAGGACTGTTCAATCTCATCAAGAGCATTCCACCTACGCTGAAGTATGAACCCGGAACCATTGTGGCCGATGGAGACTTCGTGATCGTGCATGGCCGATATTCGGGCACCGGCCTGCCCGTGAATTGGATTGTGGCAGACATTGTTCGGATCAAGGACGGGATTTTGGTCGAGCACTGGGATGTGATCCAAGACGAAGCGACACAGGAGTCGTCAAAGAGTGGCCTTCCCATGTTCGGCGACAAGTTTGGTGGATAAGCGCCGAATTCCGCAGCCCCATCGGTTGTGGTCGTTAGCTCGCCTCAACAAGTCAGGAAAGAGTTTTTAACTGCGCCAGGGAGAAGGACGAAAGTCAGTCTCGTGTCGAGTACGGGGATTCGTTGAGCAAACGATTTAACCGTTTTTTTCGGAAATCCGCAGAAAGTTGCTTCTGTGAAAAGTCTCGGATATTAGAAGAAGTCAATTTTCAGAGGCAACAATTTCTATTAGTACCCTGCATACAATTGCAACATCCCGAAAGTGTTGAGTTCAGGAAGAAGCTAATGGTGTGTGGTTCACTCTGAAAGCGACATGAGTGATCTGTTTGAGGATGTCCCAACTAATCGGGATATCCACCTACATTTCAGGTTTTGTGCAAAGAAATTTCAAGTTTTCTGACAGGAATTACATCTTTTCTGAAAAATGAGAGCACCCTACACCTAAATATCTATATTCTTTGCTTCAAGTGCGTGTTTCACGATAAAATCCTTCCTCGGCTCAACCTGGTCCCCCATGAGGATGGTGAATATCTCATCTGCCTGAACGCTGTCCTCAATGCTGACCTGCTGCAGACTTCTTCTGTCAGCATCCATGGTCGTCTCCCATAACTGATGGGGGTTCATTTCGCCGAGCCCCTTGTATCTCTGGATAGATAGGCCTTTCCTCGCTGTTTCAAAGACGTACCCGAGAACCTCGGTTGTCGAGTCCATCGTCTTCTGCCCGTCCTTCATCGTCATCTTATACGGAGGCTTGCCCATCTCTTTAATGAAACCATAGAGCGTCTCGAGTTCCCTAAACTCCGGTGAAAGGATGAGACTGGAGTCGAGAACGAGTTTATAATTCTGCCTTCTTATTTCTATGCCATAACCCTCATGTTCCTCATCCTCATAAAGATCACCGACCTTGACATCAGGGACCTTCGCCTTGATCTTCTCCAGAAACTCCGTAACGCCCATCCGCTCTTTCAGGATGGATTTGTTTATCCCCTCAGCCAGCAAAACCCTTAATATAAGGGGGTCCTTTCGCCTCCTCTCGAACCATTCAATTAACTTCTCAAAACTCAAAAGTCGCCTGAGGAAGGGAATGAGTGCCTTCCCCCTTGTCTCTTGACCCTTTATGGGTATGGCTATATCATCTGCTGCTAGCTCAAAGAGCATGCTCTGGAGCTCAGCCTCGCTCTGTATATATCTCTCTGTCTTTCCCCTTTTTACCTTAAAAAGCGGTGGCTGCGCTATGTAGAGATAGCCGTTTTCGATGACCTGGGGCATCTGCCGGTAAAAGAAAGTGAGAAGAAGGGTCCTGATGTGGGCGCCGTCAACATCGGCATCGGTCATGAGGATTATTTTATGGTATCTGATCTTTGCTATATCAAAGTCGTCAGCGCCTATCCCTGTTCCAATGGCGGTGATAAGGATTCTAATCTCCTCAGAACCCAGCATTTTGTCAAACCTCGCCTTTTCAACGTTAAGGATCTTTCCCCTGAGCGGGAGAATCGCCTGAGTTCTCCGGTCCCTCCCTTGCTTAGCAGAGCCGCCTGCAGAGTCTCCTTCGACGATGAATAGTTCACTCAGTGCCGGGTCTTTTTCAGAGCAGTCGGCAAGCTTTCCCGGGAGCCCGGTATCCTCGAGGGCTCCTTTTCTCCTAGTGAGTTCCCGTGCCTTTCTCGCTGCATCTCTTGCCCGTGCGGCCTGGATCGCCTTTTCGATGATCTTCCTTGCGATAGAAGGGTTTTCCTCGAAGTATGTGGATAAAGCGTCATTCACCACAGACTCCACAATGCCCTTAACCTCGCTGTTGCCGAGTTTCATCTTCGTCTGCCCCTCGAAC
>DMNE01000279.1:0-1207 GCA_003453735.1 Nitrospiraceae bacterium
TGGCTCAATTCAGGAAAAATAAAAACGGAATGCGCTGGGCTTAAGGTCGGGAGAATTTGAACTGACCAAAGTTTTATTTGCGTGTGTTCATAACACGGGCCGGAGCCAAATGGCAGAGGCATTTCTGAATGCATTGGCGGGTGACAGGTGTATGGCGGAAAGTGCCGGACTGACACCGGGCACTCTGAATTCCCTCGTGGTTGAGGCCATGAAGGAGATCGGGATTGATATTTCGAATAATAAGGTGAAGAGCGCATTCGATTTCTATAAGGCGGGCAAGCGGTATAACTATGTCGTATCTGTTTGTGATGACGCAATCTCCGAACGGTGCCCTATCTTTCCCGGGACCATCAAACGGCTTCGTTGGCCGTTTCAAGATCCGGCCAAACTCACCGGAACTTATGAGGAGCGATTACAGGGCACGAGAATAATAAGGGATAAGATCAGATCTCGAATAGAAGAATGGTTAAAAGAGGAAGAAAGGGATGCAGCGTTTGCAAAATAGAAGGCTTTCTTTTCTTGACCGATATCTTACCGTCTGGATATTTGCTGCTATGGCATTGGGCGTGGGTCTCGGCTACTATTTGCCGGGGGTGCAGGACATTATTAACAGTTTCCAGGTCGGGACCACAAATATACCTATTGCCGTGGGTCTTATCCTCATGATGTATCCTCCTCTTGCAAAAGTGAAATACGAGGAACTCGGAGAGGTCTTCAGAAACAAGAGAGTCCTTGGCCTGTCCCTGATCCAGAACTGGGTCATCGGCCCTATCCTGATGTTTCTGCTCGCGATTCTCTTTCTTCGCGGTTACCCGGAATATATGGTCGGACTCATCATGATCGGGCTCGCACGCTGCATAGCCATGGTCATCGTATGGAACGACCTCGCTTGCGGCGATGCAGAGTATGCCGCAGGACTGGTCGCCTTCAATTCCCTCTTTCAGGTATTGTTCTTCTCGATCTACGCATATATCTTCATCACGATTCTCCCGTCCTGGTTCGGGCTCAAGGGCGCAGTCGTCAATGTCACCATCGGCCAGATCGCAAAGAGCGTCTTCATCTACCTCGGGATTCCCTTTCTTGCCGGGCTGATAACCCGCTTCAGCCTGCTCAAAATCAAGAATCGTCAATGGTATGAGAAGGTATTTATTCCCAGGATAAGCCCGATCACGCTCATCTTTCTGCTTTTCACAATCATTGTCATGTT
>DMNE01000279.1:1233-7606 GCA_003453735.1 Nitrospiraceae bacterium
CTTGTTTCGTTCTATTTCGGGAAAAAGATCGGGGCGGACTATCCGAAGACAGCCACGCTTTCTTTTACTGCAGCGAGCAATAATTTCGAACTCGCCATAGCGGTTGCGGTCGCGGTCTTCGGAATCAATTCAGGTGCCGCATTTGCCGCAGTCATAGGTCCGCTTGTTGAAGTGCCTGCCCTTATTGGGTTAGTAAATGTGGCGCTCTATTTCCAGAAGAGGTATTTCACTATTGAGTACTGCAGGGTGAAAGGCGCAGAACCTTTATGAGAGTGAGAGGGGAAAGATGAAAGTTGCAATTTTCGGCGATATCCATGGAAATCTTGAGGCCCTGAAGGCTGCCTATTCAGAAACGGTCTCAAAAGGCATCGATAAAATATATCATCTTGGCGATCTCGGCGGCTACGCTCCATTTGTGAACGAGGTGGTCGAGTTTCTTACCGAGCATCGCATTGAGGGCGTTAAGGGAAATTACGACGAGACGGTTGCCAATGACCGCGAACATTGTGGATGCAAATATGAGGACCCCGTGCAGGAGGAAATGGCGAATCTTTCCTTCGAATGGACTAAGAAGCACGCATCTCGGAAGACAAAAGAATATCTGAAAAAACTTCCCTTTAGCATTTCGCTTCAGGCCGAAGGGAAAAAGGTTCTGCTTTTCCACGCCACACCCGGAAAAAACAACCTCTATTGGTACGAGGAGAGACCGGAGAAATTCTTCCGGGAGATGGCCAGAAAGGTCGAAACAGATATTATGATTTACGGCCACACTCATAAACCATACCGAAAAGACATTGAAGGCAAGGTCTTCATTAATGCCGGCAGCGTCGGGAAGCCGAAAGACGGAGACCCGAGGGCTTGCGTAGCGCTGGTGGAGATAACCAAAGATGCCGTGACAACAAATTTTCTGAGAGTTCCCTATGATATCGAAGCGACGGCCGAAGCAATCATCGAAAAAGGACTCCCTGGCTACTTTGCGGAAAGACTGAAAGAGGCTCGGTAAAGTGCCGGGAGTTTTTTAGGATGCCGGAACTGAAATTTATAAAGATCGACACTGAAAAAGAGAGGCCGGCCTGTTGCGGGCAAATTGCCCCGAATGAGGTGTTATGCGAGGCCAGCCTTTTGCCGGAGCAGGAGAGGGAGCGGCCGGCATGGGTAATAGGCACCATCATGACGGAGGCAGGTGCAGTTCCTGTGGTATCGACCGATCTTACAAAAGCTGATTACTGGGAACACGTAAAGTGCAGGACAAGCGCTTTCAGAAACAGTTATATTGTTCCCCCTGGACTCTACGCTGTCGGGAGGCCCGACAAGAACTCGGACATTCTCGTAAGCGCCAATTACAAGCTCAGTTTTGATGTCCTCAGAAGGTCCTTAACGGGCTTGAGCGCTTGGCTCCTGGTGCTGAACACCAAGGGCATTAATGTGTGGTGTGCGGCCGGTAAAGGCACTTTCGGAACAGATGAATTGATCAGACGGATCAATATGGCAAGGTTGGACAGGATCGTCGGACACAGCAGGATAATCGTTCCACAGCTCGGAGCGGCCGGAATCAGCGCCCATAAGGTAAAAAGTGCTTCAGGCTTCAGGGTCCACTACGGACCAGTGCGCGCTGGAGATATCGGCGCTTATATAGCCGCAGGGTATCAAGCGACAAGGGAAATGAGGACGGTTGAGTTCCCTCTTATCGACAGACTGGTGCTCACGCCCATGGAAATCAACCCTGCCATAAAGAAGTACTATCCGTGGTATGCCCTAATCATGTTGGCCATATTCGGGCTTCAGCCCGGGGGCATTTTTTTCAAGGAGGCAGTGGCCGGAGGTTTGCCGTTTCTTCTGATGGGACTGCTGTCTGTATTAACCGGTGCTCTGGTCACCCCTGTGCTTCTCCCGTTCATCCCCTTCAGGTCTTTTGCAGTCAAAGGCTGGATAACAGGAATGCTGTCCGTTATTCTGTCCACAAAAGTTATTTCTATGACCGGGCATTTCAATGCGCCCCTTCTCGCTTTCACCTATCTGTTTTTCCCTCTGGTCAGTTCTTATATCGCCCTGCAGTTTACCGGCTCTACCACGTTCACTGGGATGTCTGGAGTCAAGAAGGAATTGAGAATATCGATCCCCCTCTATATTGTTGGTATAGCTGCGTCCCTGGTTCTTTTGACCATATATAAAATGGGTGAGTGGAGGCTTATATGAAATACCTGTCAAATACGGCGACCCTTGAGCTTTTTCCAGAGCGGTGCGTCGGATGCGGGAGATGCTTGGAAGTGTGTCCTCATGAAGTCTTTGCGCTTGAAGACGGAAAAGCCGTAATCTTGGATAAGGACAGGTGTATTGAGTGCGGAGCCTGTGTAAATAATTGTGCTTTTGGCGCCTTAATCGTGGATAAGGGAGTAGGATGCGCCGCTGCGCTCATCAATAGCATGATAACCGGCGGAGAGCCTTCCTGCGGATGCGATGACAAAAAGAAAGCAGGCGACTGTTGCTAATAGGGAAACCATAAAAAGAAGGTCAGAAAGTAAGCCGGCTTTTCAGCATATTTACGCCACCCACAATGAGAGAAATCGGGCAAGATAGTTCACGACGACAGATTTGACCAGTCGCGCGTTCGTTCTTGAAAAAGGGGAAAGTCCTCAATTATTTACACTAATTTTCTTGTATAATGTCAAGAAAATAGGACTTTCCTTGCAAAAGCCCCTTTTGGGGAGCATATTGATTTTTCTTTCTTTAAGGGAAAGAGATGAAATAGTGAAATAGAGGATAGTGCGCTGTGGAACCTGCTGAAAAAAAGGAGAAACTGTGTGCAGGTGTTCGCCGCAGACAAATTGACGCTCCTCCTTCGGTTAGTGTTTTTGATTTCTGTGTGATGAAGGGTCAGAAAGCGAGTCAAGTATGACCCAGATCATACTTGAAATGATCGATGACTCTTATAGTATGTACATGAAGGCATTATTGCTTTTAACATTGTTGATCGCCATATGGATCGCTCCCGTCAGCCGCGAAGCCTCTCCGGCTGCAATGTTTTGCCACACAGCAGCAATCCCAAAATGGTCAAGATGCATGATGCTCTCGGCTTCAAGGATTGCTTCAGATGCCATGGACAGGGAATGGAGAAGACCCTCGAGGGACAGAAGGCACAGATGATAGGCGACGAGCGCTGTATGCCTTGTCATAAGAAATAACTGGCTGCGGTCGAACTTCTGCGCACAAAGGGTCATTACATTGTTTTGAGCGCCTGAAGACCGGGCGAAAAAGGAGAGAAGATGAAAGTACAGGTTTTCCAACATGTGCAGTTTGAGGGTCTCGGATGTATCGAACCCTGGCTTCAAGCACGAGGTGCTCAGATCGGCTACACACGTTTCTTCCAAGGCGACACTTTGCCGGCGGTCGATAGCATTGACATGATTATTGCCATGGGGGGGCCTATGAGTGTCAACGACGAGGAGGAACTGCCCTGGCTCAAGCAGGAAAAGCAATTCATACAAGACGCCATCACTCGGGGTGTTCCTGTCCTGGGCGTTTGTCTTGGCGCTCAGCTTATCGCAAGTGCTCTTGGGGCNNTGCCGACGGCCGAGCCCGTCTTTCAGTTTCCCTCGGAGTGTCTCGTTTTCCACTGGCACGGAGAGACGTTTGACCTACCCAAAGGCGCTGTTCGGCTTGCGAGGAGCGACGGTTGTGAGAACCAGGCTTTTCAGCTCAGGAGTAATGTCATAGGATTACAGTTCCATCTTGAGGCGACTCCTAAGAGTGCGATCGCAATTCTGGAGACCTGCCGCGACGAGCTGATCCTGGGGCCTTTCGTGCAATGCGAAGCAGATCTTCTGTCGGTCTCACCAAACGCGTATAAGGCCATTAATGCATTAATGAGCGATGTGTTGTCTTATCTAACTCGATCTATGGGCTGAGCGCTTCTTCCAGCATTGACTCATTCTTTCTCGTTATCGTCAGTGTCAATTATGCGGAAGTACACCTTTTTTTCAAGGGACTCCCGAATATCGAGCATGTCTCGCCCCGTAGCACACTGGAGAAGCAGCATTAACCTCTTGTAGCAGACCAATGATCACTTTTCAAGTCCTTCCTCTTCTAAGCAACAGTTTCACTTCTTGACATCTGAAGAGTATCGTTCCAACAAACAGATTCGAGAATTTCAAAGGGGCGTTTGGTTCTTCCTATCGTCCGCTGGGACATCCAGCGCCGGTGCGATCAAATTTCAACAAAAAGTCGAAGGAATGCACGGTGAGAGTGAGCCGGTGATTAGCTTTGAAAAATATTGTCGTCAGGTCTGCAAGGGTCCCCGATTTCCCCTGTCTGCGTGTTGTATGGTCAGAACGTCTGGAGCCATAGAGTTTCCCAAATCTTCTTTATGATATTAATCATGGTATTCCTTTGCGAGGAAGGCTATCCTTAAAATCAAGGAGGTGTAATTATGCCAAAGACAAAAAAGTCCGTGAGGAGAATTGGAACTCGATGAAGACGGTTTTGACAACCGGGATGTGGATGTTGCAGAGCAACTTGCTCGCAAGGAGGGCTTGGAGGATCTGTCAGGCGAACACTGGAAACTTATCACAGCACTCAGACTCCATTACGAAAGACATGGCGAATCACCACTGTGCCGTGACATCCTTACGGAAGCGGGGTGTACCAAAATGGATATGTATAGGCTATTCCCCTCTCTGGGGTACAGGAGCGCCTATAAACTCGCGGGTTGCCGAAGCCCAATGAATGTTAAGCCCATAAAATCATTCTTCTGTCTGAAGGCCGAAGCTTCGGATTTTCTGGTTCAGGCTTAGATAGCACAGATAATGCCTTCGCTTGGTTGGCTATTGTTGTTTTGATCATTGCAGCGGCTTTCTGATGACGAGAAGAGCGGGAAGATTAACTTTCCCGGAAGAGGTGGTAACCAATGATTTTGCTCAACTAACGCTCTATAAAAAGGTTCTTTGAAAGAGGGCAGATAATAATATTGTTTTGTAGATAAAAAGGGTAAAAACTATTTTTATCTGTGGCGAAAGTTTGCAAGAGGATATCTCATAGCCGACGAGATGGTGCGGCTGCCCGACGGATTCAACATCGCGTAACAAGGAAGGAGGAACTATGACGCTGTCGCAAGGGAAGGCCGTTTTTATTTGGGGCACGGTGATTTCCGCCGTTATCTTCCTCGTTCTCACCTACGACTCTCTGGTGCAGATGCCGACGAGAACGCAGGAAGCAAAACTGGATGCCCACGTTGCTGCGGGCAAGTGGGTATGGCAGAAATATAATTGTAACGACTGTCACACGATTCTCGGGATTGGGGGATACTATGCGCCGGACGTAACAAAGGTCATGAGGTACCGGGACAATGAATGGGTCACAAGGTTTCTGAAGGACCCGGAGAAAGTCTGGCCTAATGCGAGGAAGATGCCTAATCTCCACCTGAAAGACCAGGAGGTCACTGATCTGGTGGCGTTCCTGAACTGGGTGAACGGCATCGATACGAACAACTGGCCTCCGAAACCCATGGTGGCAACCGCAGTGACCTCCACGAGTACAGGCGAAACGGTCTACAAGGCACAAGGATGTTCCGCGTGCCACATGATCGCAGACGTCGGCGGCAAAGTCGGGCCGGACCTTTCCATGGTTGGAAAGAAGCGGGACATGGGATGGATCGTGGCTCAGCTCAAGAATCCGAAAACGCATAACCCGAAGTCCATCATGCCGAGCTATTCCAAGCTTTCCGAAAAGGACATTGATGACCTTGCACGCTACCTAGCAGGACTGCGATAAGGAGGGAACAGATGAAATACGAATCACAGAAAATCGCACTAAACTATTTTATTGTCGCGGCACTGCTTTTCGGGCTACAGATCGTCTTCGGCCTGATCCTGGGCGCCAAGTACGTGTGGGATTTTGATCCGCTTCTGAATATCCTGCCGTTTAACACCGCGCGGGCGATCCACATAAACCTTCTGGTTGTCTGGCTCCTCTTCGGCTTCATGGGTGGGACATACTACATCGTCCCGGAAGAGGCGCAGACCGAGATCTACAGTAAAAAACTTGCGTATTTCCAGCTCGTTCTGTTCGCGCTTATCGGCGTTACGGCTATCGCGGGCTATATCTTCAGTTGGTCATGGGGCATGCCGTTTCTTGAGCAGCCCACGGTCCTGAAATTCGGCATCGTGATTGTTGCCCTGATCTTCCTCTACAACATTTTCATGACCATGATGAAGACAAAGAAGTGGACTGTTATCCAGGGCGTTCTCCTGGGAGGCCTGGTGATGCTTGCTGGCATGTTCCTCTTCGGCGTTTTTTTTATGAAGAACCTGGCAAATCAGTACTTCTGGTGGTGGTGGGTGATCCACCTCTGGGTAGAAGGAGCCTGGGAGCTTATCAC
>DMNE01000279.1:7637-8841 GCA_003453735.1 Nitrospiraceae bacterium
GGTCATCACTACTACTGGATCGGTACGCCGAATTACTGGCTCTGGTGGGGAGGAATCTTCAGCGCCCTTGAACCGCTTCCCATCCTTTTTATGGTCATCGACACTCTTCGCTCGGTGCGGGAAAGGAAAGCGGAGATTACAAACAGGTTGGCCCTGTATTGGGCTGTCGGGTGCGCGGTCATGCACTTCTTTGGAGCCGGCGTCTGGGGATTTGCCCACACACTCCCGCAGATCAACCAGTGGACTCACGGCACGCAGATCACTGCCTCTCACGGGCATTTTGCGTTCTTCGGGGCCTATGCCATGCTCAACCTCACGTTAATATATTTTGTGATGCCGCAGATAAGAGGCCTCACGACCTTCAAACAGTCGCTCGGAATCAAGGCCTTCTGGTTCATGTGCTCCTTTATGGTACTGATGGCGCTCGCCCTTGCCATAGCCGGGATCGTTCAGACCTATTTCCAGAGGGTATTGGGTATGGATTACCTCACGACGCAAGGATATATGAAGCTGTGGTATGCAGTGTTCTGGGTATCAGCTTGGGGATTCAGCGCTGGGGTGGTGATGTTCCTCATCGATTTCTTCAGGCTTGCAAAGGCCAAAGCATAAAAGCCGTGATCCGTTTGGGCAAGGCAGGATAGCACTGGTTAAGCGGTGTATTTATTATTGACATCCGCATAAGTAATGCAATAAAATAGAGATATCTTGAAAGGGGTGTCTCTATGCCACGACCACATGGCTCTCCTGAGTTGCTTGAAGAACGCCGAAAGCGTGTAGTTGCATTTCTTAAGCAGAAGCTGTCGCTTCATGAAATTGCGCGGCGCATTGGTTGTCATGCGAGCAGTGTTCTCAGATGGCGCGATGCGCTCAAAAAGGGCGGCAACAACGCGCTGAAAGCCAAGCCAGTGCCTGGCCGACCGCCAAAGCTTACAGCGAGTCAGAAAAAGCGCCTTGTCCGGCTCTTGACTAAAGGAGCCATGGCATATGGGTATCGGACGGAGTTGTGGACAACAACCCGCATTGCCAAATTGATCGAAGACAAGCTTGGAGTGAAGTATCATCATAATCATGTCGGCAAACTTCTTCATCAAATAGGTTGGAGCCACCAGAAGCCGGAACGCCGTGCCAAAGAACGTAACGATGTGGCCATCGCGGAATGGAAACAATCCGTCTGGCCCCGTGTAAAAAAAACGCCGCAAGGCTG
>DMNE01000329.1 GCA_003453735.1 Nitrospiraceae bacterium
GGTCTCTGCATTTGCCGATACTATCAAATTTGAAGACTGGCATAGCTATGAAAGCCGGGTTGAAATGAATACATACAGGATTCTGGATCTATTGACCGAGCAGAGTGTGAAAGCGACTTTCTTTGTTCTTGGTTGGGTTGCAGAACGGAGTCCGAAACTGGTAAGAGACATACATTCTGCCGGGCATGAGGTTGCCTGTCATGGATATAACCACAGATTGATATACCAGGTGACACCTGACCAATTCAGAGAAGACGTTCGTAAGGCTAAGAGTATTCTCGAGGATATTACGGGCAATGCTGTCATTGGTTTCAGGGCAGCCAGCTATTCGGTGGTCAAAAAAACACTCTGGGCCCTTGATATTCTGATAGAAGAGGGTTTTCTCTACGATTCCAGTATATTTCCTGTGCACCATGACCGGTACGGGCTCCCTGGGGCTGATCGCTTTCCCCATGTGATAGAAAGGCGCCATGGATCAATAAAAGAGTTTCCCCCAACAACCTACCAGGTTTTTGGGCAGAATATCCCTGTGGCCGGGGGTGGTTATCTTAGACTTTTTCCATTACCTGTTATTAAGACGGCCATAAGAAGGATAAATGAAAAGGAGAAAAAAACTGCAATTATGTATCTTCATCCCTGGGAAATAGATGTCCATCAACCTTNNCGTGAATCTCAGTAGCACATTGCCGAAGCTCATCACTCTCCTGAATGAATTCAACTTTAAAGAACTCTCTTCTTTTCTTCATGAATGACAGGGGCGGCACTGATTTCAGAATAAAAGGTTGCAAAGTAGCTATCATTAATTCAGCCCATGCATGGCAAGTCTTGTGGAATACTTGGAACGAGTTCCTGGCAAAAGCCAGCTTCGGAACAATTTTCTTAACTTTTCTTAACTTCGGAATGCTTCTTTTCATGGGACGAGTGATATCAGAAGAATCGCATGGCGCTCGTAGAGGTTTTCTGTGCAGAAAAATACTAGTACGGTGAAGCATGGCTGTTGAAGTATTGAGAAACGAAGACAGAGAGCGGTGGGACGAATACGTTACGAATTCAAGCCGCTCCACCTGTTATCACTTGACTGGATGGAAAAATGTCATTGAAAAGAGCTTTGGCCACAAGACGTATTATTTGTTTTCAGGAAACGGCAATAATAATATTGATGGAGTTCTCCCCCTTATACAGTTGAAAAGCATTCTGTTTGGCAATTTTATGGTGTCCCTTCCCTATGTTANNTTTTATGGTGTCCCTTCCCTACGTTAATTACGGTGGGATCTGCGCCGACAACGAAAAGATCTCTGATCGATTGCTGCAGGAGGCCGGCCGCATCGCGGCAGAGATAAATGCAGAGCACATTGAGCTAAGAAATACACGACCCATGAGTAACGGACTTCCGGTGAAGACAACAAAGGTATCTATGAGATTAGAGCTTCCTCAAAACCAGGAAGAATTATGGAAAACATTTCCTTCAAAATTGAGAAGCCAGATAAGAAGACCAGAGAAAGAAGGGATGTATGTAAAATCAGGTGGCGTGGAAGAACTGGACAGTTTTTATTCTGTCTTTTCAGTAAATATGAGGGACCTTGGTACGCCGGTATATTCCAGGGAATTTTTCAGAACGATCATGAAGGAATTTCCTGAGACAACTTGGATATGCACCGTGTACACGAAAACGGGCGATCCAGTGGCATCAGGATTTCTAGTGAGTTTTAAAGATACATTAGAGATACCTTGGGCTTCTTCTTTAAGATCTTATAATTATTGCAGTCCGAATATGCTCCTTTACTGGAGTGTACTACAGTTCGNNGATTTTGGTCGGTCCACTCCCGGTGAGGGCACGTTTAAATTTAAAGAGCAGTGGGGTGCAAGACCTGTTCAACTTTACTGGCATTACTTGATGAAAGATAGTTGGCATTTGCCTCAGCTTAACCCTAAGAATCCAAAATATCAAATGGCTATAAAGATATGGAAGAGGCTGCCAGTGGCGGTAACAAAGATAATTGGACCTGCAATAGTGAAAAATCTTCCCTAACAGTGATTGAGTGAAATGAAAATTCAACGAACAGTTCCACCAGCTGCTGCACCGATTGGAATGAGAAGTCTGATTCATGGCTTGGCAGGAATCTTTTTTGGCAAAGAGTATAGAAGAAGGCTAGAGGATGAACTTAGGGATTACTTTGATGTCAAATATATTTTTTTGGCTTCATCCGGGAAGGCGGCCTTGACAATTATCCTGAGAGCGTTGAGGTCCCTCTTACCGGAAAAGAGCAGGGTACTCATTCCCGCATACACATGTTTTTCCGTTCCCTCATCGATAGTGAGAGCAGGCTTGAGAGTTTCACTTTGTGACGTGGATCCCCAGACCCTAAATTTTGATCATGATCTCCTCGAAAGCTGTGCTCAGAAGGATACCCTCTGCGTCATAGCAACCCATCTTTTCGGTCTGCCGTCTGATATGGAGAAAATCAACAATTTCGGTAAAAGAAATGGCTTGTTCATCGTGGAAGATGCAGCCCAGGCGATGGGAGGAAAACATGGGGAAAAGCCACTCGGGAGTCTCGGCGACGTGGGGTTCTTGAGTCTTGGACGGGGTAAAAACATCACCTGTGGTTCAGGGGGAGTCATAGTCACTGATTCTGAGAGTATCGCCTGTGAGATAGAGCGCGAACAGAGACAGATCGACGAGATGTCCATTGCGGAGATTTTGAAGGAGTTCATTAAGGTGTTACTGATGACTATTTTCCTCCGTCCTTCTCTGTATTGGTTACCATCGGGGCTGCCCTCCCTGAAGCTGGGTGAAACCATGTATGATGTTGATTTCCCGATCAGAAAGCTTTCGGGGATGCAGGCCGGACTGCTTGCGGGATGGCGGAGGAGGCTGGAGGAATCCAACGCAGTCCGTGCTCGCAACGCAAGTTCTCTCACTGCTAGACTGAACCTTCCTCGACCGCTGCTTACGTCAGTTCCGTATCTGCGCCTTCCGGTATTGGTCAAAAGCAGGGAGGCCAGAGAGCATATCGATGCGCTTTCTCTAAAGGAAGGGCTTGGTATCAGCAAGATGTATCCCGCTCCGATCAACCAGATTGACGAAATTCGGGGTCAATTCAAAGAGGCGGAGTTTCCTCGCGCGAGCGAGGTTGCTGAACGCCTCCGCACGCTGCCTACCCATCAGTTTGTTTCGGAAAAAGATATAGAGACTATCTGCCGATGTTTTGAAAATGAGTATGATGCTTTCAATACTCAACAGGTCATGGGAAGGCATAAGAACTGCTTGAATAAATGCAGCTCATAGTCTTTAATAAAGTCAAACGGATTGCACACGAGAATCCCTTGCGAATAATGGATCCTAACGAAAGGATATAATTATGGACCTAGTGTCTGGAAGAATGACAAGGAAACCGACCATCGTAATTCAGCCGGCAAAGAACTTTTTTCAATTCGATTTGGCGGACATATGGCGGTATCGAGAGCTCCTTTACTTTATGGCGTGGCGAGACATAGTAGTCCGCTACAAGCAGACGGCGATGGGAGCAAGCTGGGCTGTCATCCAGCCGTTGATCACTATGGTGATATTTACCTTGATCTTCGGAAGGCTGGCAAAGATTCCTTCTGACGGGGTGCCCTATCCTGTCTTCGCCTTTACCGCCCTGCTTCCATGGACATACTTTTCTCAGGCCCTGACTCGAAGCGGAAACAGTGTGGTCAGCAGTGCGAATCTCATCACGAAGATTTATTTTCCGCGGCTGCTGATTCCCCTTGCCGCCTCCATTTCGCCATTAGTGGATTTCTTTTTCTCTTTCCTACTCCTGTTGGCTCTGATGGCGTGGTATCACGTTGGGCTTACCTGGGGCCTGCTGGCCCTGCCCCTTTTTCTTGGTTTTGCCTTTCTAAGCAGCTTGGCGATAGGACTTTGGCTGGCTGCTCTGAATGTGCGTTACCGGGATGTGGGTTACGTTATTCCATTCTTGACCCAAGTCTGGATGTATGCATCCCCTGTAGTTTACCCGGTCAGTGTTGTTCCTGAGAAATGGCGACTGCTTTACGGTCTAAACCCGATGGCAGGGGTGATCGAAGGTTTTCGGTGGGCGCTCCTTGGAAAGCAAAGTCCGGACTTTTCCGTGATTGCGATCAGCACCGGCGTCGTAATGGCAATGCTGTTCGGTGGGATTGTGTATTTCAGGCGTAGTGAGAGCACTTTTGCCGATATTATTTAAGACATCAATAAAAGAAGCCGGCCGTCGGCTTTTCATCGACCGGCAGAGGATAACTTCATGAATGATATTGCTATTCGAGTCGAGAACCTGGCTAAAAAATACCGTATTTCGAAGGCCAATTACCGCCACGACAGCTTTCGCGAGCAAATGGCGTACAGTCTGAAATCTTTATTCAGTAATAATGGGCGCCGCCCTCATAGTGACAATACCTTCTGGTCCCTGAAAGATGTTTCCTTTGAGATCGGAGGGGGTGAGATAGTCGGTATTATCGGGTTCAATGGGGCAGGGAAAAGCACGTTGCTGAAAATTCTCGCCCGGATTACTGAGCCTACTTGCGGCCGAGCTGAGATCTTCGGGAGAGTCGGCTCACTCTTGGAAGTGGGCACCGGCTTTCACCCTGAGCTGAGCGGCAGGCAGAACATTTACCTAAGCGGCGCCATCATCGGTATGAAGAGGGCGGAAATTCGGCGGCATTTCGATGCCATTGTTGAATTTGCAGGGATTGAGAAGTTCCTTGATATGCCGGTGAAACGCTACTCCAGCGGCATGTATGTGCGCTTAGCCTTTGCTGTGGCTGCCCACCTGGAGTCCGAAATTCTGTTGGTGGACGAAGTTCTAGCAGTGGGTGACGCAACCTTCCAGAAAAAGTGTCTCGGTAAAATAGGAGATATAGCGAAGGAAGGGCGGACGATATTGTTTGTCAGTCACAATATGATAGCGGTACAAAGTTTNNTACCACGAGAGGTGGGCTCAGCATACTTGAGCATTGCTTCCTCGGCTTTGACAGAACAGGTATGGGAAGACATCGAAAAAGCTCCGGGAAATGACGAGATACGTCTCCGCAGGGTAGGCGTCCGGCCTGTGGACAGTCCGGCAGACGAACCGATCGCCGTCTGCACGTCTTTTGTTATAGAAGTTGATTTCTGGAACCTGAGGGCGGGAGCACACCTTCACTTGAGCCTCCACTTGTTGAACGAGCAGGGAGTTACCGTACTTAATACATTTCCGGTCATCGAACCNNCAGTCTGGTTTAAAAAACCACATCCTGAGGGTCTGTTTCGCAGTCGGGTATACTTCCCGGGCAACCTGCTGAACGATGGGATGCACCGCGTCCTGTTGTTGGTGGTGCGTGACCAGGCAGAGGTGATTTACAGTTACGAGGATGTTCTGGTCTTTGACGTACAGGATAGTCCGGAACGCCGTCCGGACTGGCACGGTAAATGGGTGGGGGCCGTCCGGCCGGAATTGAGATGGGAAACGGAACTGCTCCAAACTTCGGATATTCCTAGTAAAAAGGAAATTATCTTAGGGGGGTAGCCATGAAATATACCAAGGAGTTTCTGCACTACCCAATTCGCCCACGCCTAGGGCGTCTGTACCGGCAAGCTCGGGAGCGCCTGAGCCAGCCTTTTCACGTTGATGACTGGGTCGAAGATATATANNCTGGGGATACACGACCGGCTGTTCCTGCCCGCAGAACAACGGCTAACGATCCTGGATGAACGGTTTCCCTGTATGCGCTTGGGGCATCTCATGGCCGAATACAATTATTATCTTGACTATTTCCCCATGGCTCACGTGGCCTCCACTGGAGGGATTTGGCCACTTGTGGGGGATTTGCGTAGTTTCCAAAAAGGACGTGCGGAATACTTCCAGCGCTATCCACAAAACAAAGGCCGTGTTTCACATTTCCATCGTAGGCGGCTTCTTCAACCTGGGTTAGTATACACAGTTTTTATCGACAGCGCTTTCCAATTTATCGAGCAGGTCGAAAAAGCTAAGTTGCCTTTTGTGTTCACGTTATACCCTGGCGGCGGCTTTCGACTGGAAGAAAATGTGGAGAGTGACACAAAGCTCCGACGTGTGCTGACATCCCCCTGTTGCAGGAAGGTGATCGTTACACAGAAGATTTCACATGAATATTTGCTGTCGAAGGGCTGGTGTGCTCGATCTGATATAGAATTTNNCAACAGACCCCGGCCAAGCTCTATTATCAGCAGGATAAATCCACATTCGATATCTGCTTTGTTGCTCATAAGTACATCCCTCGCGGCGTCGATAAAGGATATGACGTGTTCATTGAGGCGGCAAAATCTCTTGCCAAACTGCACCCTGACTACCGCTTTCATGTCGTCGGATCATTCAACGAACAGGACATCGACGTCCGCGAATTAAGCGATCGCCTGCAATTTTATGGCTTACAGATTTATGGGCTAGAGACGACGGATTTTTTCACTGGCTTTTACAGAAAGATGGATGTGATTCTTTCACCAAATATCCCTTTTATACAGGCGCCGGGCGCTTTCGATGGCTTCCCGACCGGCGCCTGCATGGAGGCTGGCGTTGCAGGTGTAGCGGTTTTCTGTACTGACTCTCTCAAACAAAATTTTATTTTCCGCGAGGATGAAGAGATAGTCGTCATCCCCCATGATGCTCGCAGCATCTGCGAAAAAGTCGAACATTACCGCCACCATTACGATGACCTGTATCGGCTCAGCCGGAAGGGACAGGAAGCTTTTCACCGCGCGTTTGATCTGGAAGTGCAAATGGAGCCTCGCGTGCGGCTGCTGTCGGCCTATCTGGAGCCGGGGGCAAAGAAAGAAGCTTCGATCATATGAAACAACGATTGGTTATCTGGGGAGCATCGGGGCACGCACTGACTGTGGCTGAGATCGTCCGGCGGGAAGGGAAATATGATATCATCGGTTTTTTGGATGATATCAATTCCCATCGTCGCACTGAAGTCTTCTGTGGTTCGACCATTCTTGGCGGGCGAGAGCAACTGAGAGAACTCTGGGATCAAGGCATTCACCATATCTTATTCGGTTTTGGAGATTGCCGGGCCAGGCTTCAACTGGCCGATTGGGTACGAAGTCAGGGCTTTGTGCTGGCAACGGCTATTCACCCGCAGGCGGTCGTCGCAACCGATGTTCGGATCGGCGAGGGGACTGTTATTGCCGCGGGCGCCGTCATTAACCCAGCGACCAGCATCGGAGAAAATGTCATTATAAATACGTGTGCAAGCGTTGATCACGAATGCCACGTTGAAGACGGATGTCACATTGCTCCGGGTGTGCATCTGGGCGGAAGAGTCAAGGTGGGGAAAGGCGTATGGATAGGAATTGGAGCAACAGTTACCGATCGTATCAGCATCGGAGCTGGCTCATTAATAGGGGTTGGTGCGGTTGTCCTCCATGAAATCCCGGAGAATGTTGTGGCCTACGGAATTCCGGCAAGGGTCATAAGAAGCAATAAAAGGGATGATGGATAGAANNTCTTTTGCTGTCTTTGGTAGTCCTCTAGGGTCCAATACGATGATCTCGAAATACAGCGGTGAGAAATGATACGGCCACATTCACGACTCTCCATGCGACATGAGAGTTGGTTTTTCGATTGAGCCCCATCACCGTCCGAATCCCTTTTGCCGCTAGAGGCGAATTCGAAATTTAAGTGCAGGAAAATAATTGACTCTAAAGAATTGGTGGTGCGATGAACGAAAAGCTATGGGTGCAACCCGGTGAAGAATCAACAGAGTACAATGCGATGGAGTTTCCGCTGGATCAGGTTATGGTAGACACGATGAAGAATGAAGTGACAGGCTACATGCATCCCGCCTATAAAGAATCATTGGTGGAATTTGGGACCCCCCGTCAATTGCCTCGATCTGGCGGATGGATTTTGGAGCGTCCGATACCTGGTTTTCCTTATAGGGACGCAATGGGATGCTATCCCTTATTTGTCTGTCAAAACTGGACACAGTTGGGTGTTGATTTGGAAGAGCTAGGAGGCGATCTGATCAGTTTGGCTCTGGTCACTGACCCGTTTGGAGAGTATGATGAGATCTTCCTGCAGAAGTGCTTTAATNNTTATTGCGGACCTTCGACGTCCTATCACTGATATTGTGTCAGCTCATCATCGCTATTATGCGCGAAAAGTTCTTAAGAGCCTTTCTATAGAGGAGTGTCAGGATCCAACAGCGTTCATCGATGAATGGGTTGCCCTGTATGATAATTTGATTAAGAGACACAATCTCAAGGGAATCAAAGCGTTTTCAAAAAAGGCCTTTGAAAAGCAGTTGAGTATTCCCGGGACGGTTATGCTTCGGGTCATCCATCAAGGCATCGCAGTTGCGGCACAAATATGGTTTGTACAAGGAGAAGTGGCGTATAGCANNATATAGTCACCTGACAGCATTTAGCGAGGCCGGCTATAAACTTCGTGCAGCATACGCATTGCAGTGGTTCACTATTGAGTACTTTTCCGCCAAGGTGCGTTGGCTTGATCTTGGCGGAGGAGCTGGCCTGAAGAACAACGCGAAGGATGGATTGAGCGAATTCAAGCGTGGATGGTCTACAGGGACTCGAACCGTCTATTTTTGCGGACGGATCTTTGACCGCAAAAAATACGCCGAGATCGAGAATGCAAGGGGCATTACAGAGACAGATTATTTTCCCTCTTATCGAGAGGGTGAGTTTTAATAATACGTTTTAGAGTTATCTTGTGGA
>DMNE01000239.1 GCA_003453735.1 Nitrospiraceae bacterium
TGAAAAAATTATACCGATTACAGGCCCCGGAGTTAAGAGTGTACAATGACTAGATTTAGAGGGCACCCATTTAGAGAGCACCTGTCAAGCGACAAACTACCCCTTCCGAGTTTTTTCTTCTCTCCCTTAAATCTGAGTCACCGACGATCATTACCATTGCCGTTATTTCTTTGAGATCGGTTCAGTCTTCGCTGCACCAGGCACCCATCAGGATCAAGGCACATAAGATGAAAATAATCCGTTGTCTGAAGGGGCGGAGAGACCCTACTTCAGTCTCGGAGCCCCGCACGACAACATCGATGTACTTTGCTCTTATCAGCCCCTGGCATATTCCTATGCCCCAGAAAATCTTCGGTTCCGTTCCGGGTCCATGTTTTTTATACACCTGTCATGGTTCTTACACCAGTCCTCTGTTGGCTCCCGGCCCGGGCAGTAAAGACGCCAGTAACCCCTCTGTTGCTGGGTGAGGCGGATTACCAATCACTTGTTTGGTTTATAGCCAGCCCTCTAACCTGGTTCACCGCCCACCCAGGCTTTATCCGAATGCTTTCTCAGCCGTGAAGGGAACCCCGTCTCTCATGATGTAATATGCCGCCCTGCATAGCTTGTGTGCCAGAGCACTGTGCGCTATCGGATCGTTCGTCCTCTTCCTTTTGCGATCATAATACTTCCTGGCATCATCGTCAAAGCGCCGTGCTAGGTCCGATGCCTCAGAAAACGCCCATGCCAGATACTTATTGCCGTTCTTGACATTGCCCTTTCCCTTCTTCTTATCGTTGCTTTTCCATGTGCTGGGGACTTTCCTGCAGTACGACGCGTAGTTGCCTACCTTCTCGAAACGCTCTATCGGTCCCGTCTCCAACATTATCGTGAGCCCCAGTATCCTTCCCACTCCTGCCATGCTTAAAAGATGATCATACGGACCCCTGAGATCCATCTTCTTCTCCACTGCCCCTTCGATCGTATTGATCTGCCTGGTGAGAGAGTTAATGGCCTCCTTGCTCACCCTGCCGGCAAGCGCAAGATCTTCTTTCTCTGCAAACAGCGGTGTCACCCGATCCTCCGCCAGCACCTTGATATCACTTGTCTTCATCTTACCGCCCAGGCTCCTACTGACGATGTTCTGCAGGCTTACCATGAGCGACGTCCGCAGCTTCACCAGATGGCGCCTCTTCCTTAAGAGATCCCGTATCGGTCGATCCTCTTTTGGATAGATATACCCCTCAGGCAATATCCCTAATCGGAGCATTTCCGCAAGCCACAATGCATCATCCTCGTCATCAGTACCACCACTTCATATGCTCTGGAGGTGCCCTCTATATGATTATCAGGTTTCTCATATAAGGAAGGCCCCTTCAAAGACTTCTACGGCGTATTCCAGAGTGAAATGCCGGGGAATGCAAGGGCGATGATCCTGCTGGAGGCCCTTCACTGTAGCCTACAGATCGACAGCAGATCGATTCGCAAAGCGTAATGAGCGATGAGCTTTTTTCAGCTTAGCGTTTGCTGTTGATTTTTTCCCTCCAGATGTTTTATATTAGTTCACTTGTTGAACGCACAAAAAGCTTTATTTTCCAGTCCCTTGCGTGACAGGAATTGGCGGTAGCGTGCGCGAAGCACGGAAGAGTAAGAGGGGGAGACAAAGACGGTCCGCCCCTCATCAATGAATTTTCAGCAGCGATAATCCAACTGCTGCTGGGCAAGGAACCGAAAAAGGAGCAAGTCTTTTCTGTGTCTTCTCAGTTCCAGATGTCCAGCCTCTTTTTTTGTGATGGACGAACTTCAATTCAAAGCCCTCCGCGAACTGGCAAGGGACGGGACTCTTTCCCAGTAGGACCTCTCGAGGAAGATGGGGTTGAGCCTGAGTCGAGTGAACTACCTCGTGAAAGAACTCCTCAAGGCCGGGTACATCAGGGCGAGCCGATTCAAGAACTCCAGGAACAAGATCGCTTACATGTATGTTCTTACCTCCCGGGGCATGAGCGTAAAGCTTATCCAGACCTATAACTTCCTCCGCCGTAAACTAGCTGAATACCACCGCCTGACGGAAGAGATCGAGGCGCTGAGGCAGAAGATGGACATCCCGAAAGAAGTTGGCGACCGGGAGGTCGGCATCCACGAGAACGAATCGGCGTATGTGCCGAAGTTGGCCCTCCACAAGCCTGAAAATCCTGGCAAGGTCCCCCTCGAGATCATTGAGGTCCAGGCGGGGAGTACGTGGGAGAGGACGATGTCGAGAGGGTGGATGACATACATATACGGAAGACATAAGGGGTAGGAGATAGATTTAGACTCCAACATCTATATTGCCGGGGTGAGGGGCATGGTCGGTTCGGCAATCAGGCGATGGCTTGAAGCGGCAGGATACCGGAACATCATCGGGCATCCCTCAAGCGAACTGGACCTGACGAACCAGTCAGCCACAACGAAATTCCTCCTCAGAGAGAGGCCTGAGTACGCCTCTCTTTCTGCAGCAAAAGTGGGAGGCATCCACGCCAATAACACCTATCCCGCTAAGTTCATCTACCCCAACCTGACGGCAGACTGAATGGTGGAAGCGGCGATGGAATGCTTGATACCGGAAGGGCAGGCACCGCCCAGAAAATACTGGTTCCTGTTGAACGCATGGACAATTGGTGGCACAAAGCAGGCAGACCCATGATCCCTGTGTCAAGATGGATACCGAGGGGTCTGAACTGCAGGGTAATTTCGTAGCGCGACCCGTCTAATGCAGCGGCTATCACTAGTACATAGAGAGGAGCACCAGATATGAAGTTGCGAAAACTGTGGCAAAAGAGGATCTCCGAAGGGAAAATGGCAACGGCTCCTGAAGACTACTGGCGGAATCTGGGAGAGCATGTCATAGGTAACTTAACGAAGGAAGAGATGCTTGATTCACGACAGACAGATACCTATAGTAAGATCGCGCACATCGTTATAGGGCTTGGTGTTGCTCAGGTGACCGATCTCGGGTGCAATGTGGGGATCACCGGTGTCATTCTGAGAGAGGCGGGCTATACAGGTGAATATGTTGGCATTGATGCAAATCCCAACGCTCTTCCGATTGCAAGGCTTTNNACTTCCGATTGCAAGGCAGAATCTCTCAGGATATCCGGTGCCCTTTACCCTGGTGGAGGGGAATCTTCGAGAACTGCATTTTTCTGACAACAGCTTTGAATGCAATATTTTGAAGGATGTCCTGGAACACATGGAGGATTTTAGGGCCGTTCTTCGAGAGGCGCTGCGGGTGAGCGCGCAGTATACTCTGGTAGCAAATTTCATCCCCTGGTCAGAAGGAGAAACTATCGTCCGCAGGGAGCCGGCTGGTTATTATCACAATCTATACTCCAGAAAAGACGTATATGCCTTCATCCGGGATCAGGGATTCAGGGTAGTATCCGTCACGTCAGCGTTAGAAAAGGACGCACGTCCCAACGAAATTGTCCTGCTTCGGAGAATTTCATAATATTAACTAACTTAGAACATGCCGGAAAACTGATGAACAGACGTTGGCGCTGTAATGTTGAGCTGCGCGCTATGACAAGGCGAGGCCAAATTTCTCACGAATAATAGTTGATGCGAGATATGGCAAGAGAACCTGTCATTATTTGTCTGACCCCTGTCAGGAATGAGTCATGGATCCTTGATCGCTTTCTCAGGTGTGCGAGCCTCTGGGCTGACCACATCATCATCGCTGATCAGGGGTCTACAGACGGTTCACGGGAAATCGCGAGCCGTTTCCCTAAGGTTATGCTGGTCGAAAATCAGTCGCATGAATTCAGCGAGGCTGTCCGACAGCGACTACTTCTCGATACTGCACGCTCTATAGAAGGTCCGCGGTTGCTCATTGCGCTCGACGCCGATGAGATTTTTACCTCAAATTTATTAGTAAGTGATGAATGGAATAAACTATTGCGGCAAAAAACCGGTACGGTTATCAAGCTTCAATTGGCGAATGTTTTGCCAAATATGAAATCATACTGGGCTCCGGATATTTTCTTTGCGTGGGGATTTGTTGATGATGGTAGCAAACTTGCCGCTGAGAGAATTCACAGCGTAAGGGTTCCCGTGCCTTACGGGGCACCAATCTTTCATCTCAATGAGATCAAGGTATTGCACTATCAGTATACTGACTGGAACAGAATGAAAAGCAAGCATCGTTGGTATCAGTGCTGGGAGCGTATCAATAATACTTCCCGTCACGCCATTGATACTTATCGTCAATATCACCATATGTATGCTATTCCTGAAACGGATATGCATGAGCTGCCCCCCCAATGGTTTGCCGGCTATGAAGCGCGGAGCATTGATATGACGACGGTCGTGAAAGAACGTTTGTACTGGTGGGATGAGGAAGTACTGAAATACTTTAACGCACACGGAACGCGACGATTCAGACAGGAGGCAATTTGGGATGTCGACTGGGATGATATAGCGTGTTCGTATAGCTTGGATCACAGTAGGCATGATTTATTTTCTGACCCACGAACGCTTTTTGAAAAAGGTGTGCATTATTGGCTTGAGAAAACACAGCCCATAAGTGAACGCTATTATGTTAGGTTTGTTGACGCAATCCTGAAGAAGATAGGATGGTAGTCTTGCTAAACAGTCTGCTGGCGAGTTGCGGCCTTTAGGAATCTGAATGAAAAGAGTACTAATAAACTATAATTATAAATGCTTAGCAAACCTTAATTTGCCTGGAGATGAGTTCGATTACATCGCTGCTAGGTAAACTTCCACCCTCTCCAAAAGACAAAACTGGATGGCCGTGGACAAAGGAATCAAAGCCAATTCCTCAAGTGATGCCGAATGGCAAGCCTTGGCCGAAGATCAGCATTGTCACGCCATCCTACAACCAGGGACTATATCTTGAAGAAACAATTCGTTCCGTTCTCCTGCAGAATTATCCGAACCTCGAATATATCGTCATGGATGGAGGAAGCACAGATAATTCGGTCGAGATCATCAAGAAATATGAACCGTGGTTGACATATTGGGTGAGTGAAAAAGATGCCGGGCAAGCAGATGCGATCCATAGAGGATTTTCTCGCGCTAATGGAGACGTTATTGGCTGGCTCAATTCTGATGACTACCTGCTTTCGGGAGCTCTGGGAAAAGTGGGACGATCTTTTGCTGCCGATCTTGACCTTGAGTTTGTGGTGGGTGGCGGCATTGTTGTGGATGACCTTGGCAATCTACTTAGGAAATACTACAGTTTCCCCCAGAACGCGACCTCGCTTCTGGCTATAGGGCAGTTCTTTTTGCAAATGTCTTCTTTCTGGAGCCGAGAAACGTATCAGGCCGTAGGGGGGATTGATATTTTTCTTCGATTCTGTTTTGACTATGATTTTTTTATACGCTTAGCGCAACGAAAGACTCCAGGGAGGCTTGATTCTCTTCTTGCGGCATTTCGAATTCACGATAGATCAAAGACATCATCGATCTGGGAATCTATTGCGATACCAGAGTTTGAACTGATAAGAAGACGTCATGGCTTCTATTCATGGCCGGAATTAGTGCGTGAAGAAATGAAGACACTTTATATCCGGCAATATCACCTGAATAATCGAAAGCTAAAATTGAAGGACATAGTGCTTGAGCCGGCATATTTTCTCCACACCTTGAAAGAAAAGATATGGAAAAACTCTAGGTGTGCTGGGGTCTAAAGAAATGAGATCGTTAAGGCTCTAAAATCGACATCTTGGAGAATGCGTAATGATGAGATTTTCTTTTGCGAGAAGGATACTGGTATCCATAAACACAAGACTTGAACATCTCAGTTATCGATGGAGGGACAAGCGCCGGCAGTTTCATTTCAAAAGCCGACACACTCTATGCCAAAAACAATCAGTATCTGGGATCGTTTGAAAAGACCACTGTAATTACAACCTCTCTTGATAAAGTTTCTTGATGTCTGGGCGAAAATAGATATTGTTTCGCGTGTTATTANNCATGATGATCCCGTACACCATATTGTAGTGCCCTAACTCTGGGGTGCGCCCCGGCGCCCGGTAAAAGCCGTCGAATATCTCCTTGAATCCCACCACATCCATGAATTTCACCAGCCCCAACAGCCCGCCAAAGGGGCTCAGCCGCTCGCTGCAATACTCATATGCCGTCGAAGGCCCGATTTTTGTAGCTTTCGCAGGGCATCCATTTTCCCCTTGACTGACACGCCTTCCCGCGTTATCCTTATTCTGTCTGTTAACCATTTGGGTTACCTCCTGTAGTAAAAGTTTTTTGGTCGAAACCTTTATTTACAGGGTAACCCAAATGGTCTACCTTTTTACAGTGCAAGATTCGGGTATTAAAATTAATGTGGAAGGGGCCGAAAGCAAAAACCTGCTCTCACAAGAAAGTCTCCATGATCGGTGCCCTTTGCAGTGCTCCTCGCAAGAATCGCTTCAACCTGTACTTTCGACTAAAGCGTTAGGGCACTGTCAAGTCTTTTCTGTAAATTCTAATCAGGGCTGTATTCTCAACGGTTTTCATGAATTCAATTATGCCGCAGTTTTCTGAATCCTTAATTCACGTATCTTTGTAAGGATTACCTTTGCCTCCTTGGTCATACTCACCCCATTCCAGTTAAGTTCGTGGAGCTGCCAGTAAACCATGGTGAGTGCACGCTCCTCATTTTGAAACCGTCCTATTCCTTTTACCCTTCGCTTCACCTCCTTGAAACTCCGCTCCACAACATTGGTCGTCCGTATTCTGAGCCAATGTTGGTAAGGATATTTATAGTAGGTCAGACAAGCCTCTATATCGTCAGTGAGGCATTCGACTGCTGAAGGGTACTTCATGCTCCACTTTTTCTTGAAGAGCTCCACAGCCTCCTTGGCATGTTCATAGGTTGAGGCGTACAATACTTTCCTCACCGACTCCTTCACCGATGCCCTATCCTGTTCCAGCACTTTATCCAGGACGTTCTCGGTCTTGTGCTTGGTGCAGCGCTGTTTGTCCGATTCAGGGAAGACTCATCAACCGCCTTGATGAGCCCGGGACAACCGTCAATAATGGTGAGCATCGGTGCCCCCATTCCCCTCCGCACTAGATCCTCCAAGAATCCCTTCCAGGCATTGTATGATTCCCGGTTGCCAAGGGACACGCCCACAAGTTCCCGGTTGCCGTTTTCAAGAAACGCCCAGGCCACCAGCAGAATTCCTCGACTATCCTGCCGCTGATCCTCATGACATTCTATGACTTAACCCCTTCTGCCCTATGAGCTTGCCCCGCCTTCTTCACTTTCCTCGTCGACAGCCCGTTCATGTACAAAAGGGGTATGATCTTCTTGATTTCATCCATCTGCGTGACGCGGGGCGGCAGTATCAGGGAATGAAACGGTCCACCGGCCTTTCTCACCTGCGGCATCCATATCCCGATGTCGCCGCCGCCGACCTTTACCGTCCTGGGCTTTGATCCGTTCCGACTCCCTCGTGCCAAGGACGTCCTCTCGTAATTCCTGAGCTAAACCCCCGGCTATGCCGGAGAGAATAGAAAAAGCTATGCTGGAGTATTTGAAAAAGAAAGCTCCTAACTTTAGGATAGCGGCTGAAATGTTTCAGTGGCTAAACCTGAAGAAAGGAGCTACAGGTGAAAAGAAGTTTAGCACATACGGTATGGGAATATAAGTATCATGTGGTGTGGGTACCGAAAAGGCGTCGCAAGGTAGTATTCGGAAAGCTTGGAAAGGAAGTGGGGACAATATTGCGGAGGTTATGCGAGTATAAGGGCATAGAGCTGATAGAAGGTAACACCTGTATCGATCATATTCACATGTGCCTATCGATACCACCGAAATATTCGGTTTCCACGATAGTGGGATATTTGAAGGGGAAGAGCTCAATGATAGTATTCGAGCGATTCAGCAAGCTGAAGAAGAACTTTAAGGGGCATAGTTTTTGGGCAAGGGGTTATTATGTGAACACGGTTGGCTTGGATGAAGCGAAGGTTAGGAAGTACATCAGGGAACAGGAAGAGAACCAAGCGATAGAGGACGAGTACGATACGGATCTCAGTAACCCCTTTTAGGGGAGCGAGTAATAAACGGATAACAAGGGAAAAGGGTTAGCCACTGAAGCAAACATATAAAGACATGGAAAAGGTAGGTAATCCCAGTCCCCCCTTGAGGGGGAGCAGTAATGATGCCCTTTTAGGGCTACGCAAGCCACCGGCTACGCCGGTGAGCGCTGACTATAGCTGATTTTACAGCGTAAAAGAATGGCTTTTCATATAAGNNATAAGTTTGATATTTTTTCTGGAAATGGCAGGAAAGGCCATGGCTATCCCTATTTTACATGGATGACAATGAAAACAGCATGAGATTCCTTTGTTTCAGAAAATCAAAATACCAGCCCCTCTTTAATAGCGTTTTCTTGAAAGCGCTATTAAACAATACAATCACTCGCTGGACTTATCTATCGCAGAAGATTATTTAAGAGTGAAATGTGATGCCCGCTGGGCCTACTTCTCAGACTTGAACAACGTCACGATGAGAAAGTCTTAACCGGATCCCTGCTATCATTGTCATAGTCTGCAATCGTGGCGTGGACATTCTGTGCCTGATTATCGGTTTAATTGACAAAGGTACTTTGCATGATAAACTGTTTTTGCACACGAATGTCTTTGTATTGGCAACCGCATTATGATAAGTCTAGTAAGAAGACTAAATATCAAAAGCGCATTGGACGCAGCTCTATGGGTTATAGAGCTATATAAGAGAGAACAGATTTCACGATGGGAAGCTAAAGGCTTTTTTATGAGAGATCAAAGGTGGGCCCACAGTCGCCGTCAACAAATTCGGTCTTTCCCCTGTGAAAAAAATCCTTATGGGAATTGCTACGGCGAAGATTATCAATCAAAGCGCTGGGCGGCTCTCTGCATCGTGGACTGAATCCGGAGAAAAGGTAACGTGTCGAGGGTCACTTTTACGCTGAGGCCTCTTGCTCCTTTTAGTCTTGAATTTACTGTTTGGGCGCTCAGAAGAAAAGCCACCAATCAGGTCGACCGCTGGGACGGCAGGAATTATTCGAGGATATTCGTCTTTGAAGACAATGCGCTAAAGGTGTCTGTATCACAAGACGGCGGTCTTGAGAAACCGCAGCTCAATGCAGCTGTAGACGGTAAGGCCTCAGACTCGCAGGCTGTAAAATCAAGCATATCTCTAATGTTAGGAAAGATGTTTTCCCTCAGAAAAGACCTCAAGGATTTCTATTCATTGTCGGGTAAAGATATAAGACTGAAGCCTCTCGTTGAACGGTTTGTCGGTGTGAAGCCGCCTCGGTTTCCAACTGTTTTTGAGGCACTCATCAATGCCTTCTCATGCCAGCAAGTCTCCCTTGATCTGGGCATAATCCTTCTCAATCGTCTCTCCCAATCTTACGGTGTCATCTTCAGAGAGGGTGATACCGTTTTCCATGCATTTCCACGGCCGGAAGACCTTGCAGGGCTTTTTCCCGAAGACTTTAGAAAACTCGGATTCAGCCGAAACAAAGGGAGGGCGATCATCGAACTTTCTGAAGGCGTGATCAAAAGAACATTGAAGATCGAGAGCCTTGAAACGATGAGCGATACAGAGATTTATGAGTATCTCTCGAAGATTCGCGGCGTTGGCAGGTGGTCGGCGGAGTATGTACTCCTGAGAGGCATGGGGAGGATAAATACGCTTCCCGGCGACGATGTTAGTGCGCAGAGAAACCTCCAAAGCCTTATGGATCTCGACGAAAGGCCGGACTACGAGGAGACAAGAAAGATTGCCTCACGATGGCAGCCCTATGCCGGCTTTATCTATTTCCATTTTCTTCTCGACAAACTGAAGACTAAGGGTTATCTATCATGAAAAAATGAACGAGTTGTTTTCGCGACCGGGCATTCGATAAGACCTGTTTTGGACTTTACAGAAATTATTAACCCTGTGAAGTAAAGAAAGTGGGGGATTCCTACGATCCCGAAATCGCGCCATAACCCGCAGTTCAACGAGGATACCTGAGGGAAGTCTAAAGGCTGGCAAAATGGGATATCTCCATATGAAAGGGTAATAGCAGTGAGGAAGAAGTCCTCAATCGTTATAACAGCGCCCTCGATCATCTCAATGGACAGGCCATTGCCTGTCCACATGATTTCTATCGCCGCACGAATAAAGACTACATTAGTAATTTCTCCATATACTGAACATTTGCCACAAGGTCGCCAGCATATGCTTTGACGACGTCCTTCATACTCAATACACCTAAAAGCCTCTTGCCATCCACAATGAGAAGGTGACGAAAGTTTTTCTGACTCATGACGGACATGGCGTTTTCCACAGTATCATCCGCATTCGTGATGATGAGGTTTGTTGTCATGAATTTCATTACCGCTGCATTCGTTACCTTATCATAATCATTCCAAATGCGCATTGCATCTCTTTCAGTAAAAATACCTTCAACAACACCATCCAAAAGCACAATGACAGATCCAACATTAGCGGCAACCATTTCAGCTACGGCCTGAGATACAGTTACATGAGCATCCACAGTGATAATTTTCTTATCCTTTTTCGCTAAAATCTCTCTTATCTTCATAAACCTTTTCCTCCTCAAAAGATTAATTATTTTATATTATGAATGTTGGAAGCTTCTCTAATCAAGAGATGATAAAAAAAAGGAGCTACCGATGCTCTTAATTTTAGGTTCAAGAAGAGTTGGCCCGGCGCAAAAAGTGACCCAAATTGGTCTAGTTTGCCTTATTCTGACCGTTCTGACAAATAGGTTCAAGTCGATTTATACAAAACTTAACTAGCGAGATTGAAGTTTTCACGTTCCGTGCCAATCCAATCTTTGCCGATCTCAAGAGAGATTGCTGGTAAGTGGAGAGTACAAGCCCTTATCAGAAGAAAATTGGTACCGTTCCTGAATGAGTTGGGACACCGACTCACGCACGTTGTCTAGATGACCAAGCCGATAGCGCTGTTCTATTTTTCGCACGTCCGATGCCAAGCGATGATCGTGGAATGTAGCCGCAATCCACCGGGAGAAATCTCCCCGGCAAGCGTGTCCGTCAAGGCAGAGGGCCGGTATATTCGCCAACAGGTCGACAAACTGCTTCAGCGATCGAGCAGGAGGCCCAATCGTTTTTCCGTGATCGGTAAATACGAATCCCTGTCCTTCAACCAGTTCAAAATCAAATACTTCGACCTGTGTCGGACATGCGGAGTCAATCGAGGCAAGAGCTTGAATAGTTCCAGTTTTCCTCCGGCCTCTTCAATTCCTGGTAGCAGAGCCGCTTCACCGGTTTCGAGTGGTCCGAGAACGTTTGTCCATTCTACTTCGACGTTCCTGTTCCCAACCATTGTCAGTAGTGTTTGCACCTCTTGCGGTCGGGTCGTGCGTTTAACAACGATAGTTTCGAGATCTTTTCGGAGATCAGGATGCAGGTCGGATGCGCAATAGGTGACAATCGTGTCTGCCCCCAACTCAAAATCCAACAGTTGTGTGATGTTTGCCTCACGAAGGAAGTAACGGGCCTCATCAACGACGATCCGATGCGCCAGGCCGGTAGTTCCCCGAAGCGAAGCCAACATCGGTAGCAATGCCTTTAGATAGCTGACCTTTTCTTCGTAGGCTATATGTGATAAATCGACAACGACGCTCAGATCGAAATGCCGAAGCGCCCGAGCCACGTCGGGTAATTCCGGCGGCCGATCCCCACCTCCCAGTACCACCACGCCAGGCAGCGATTCCAGCCCGCCGTAGTCAACTTCGGGATCGATCACGCAGACGCAGTAGCCTTGAAGGATCATCTGTTCGCACGCCAGCCCGGTGACCCAGGATTTGCCGGATTGTGGTTCTCCCACGACTAGAATGTTCCGCCCATGGATCGCGATTGAGAGCGGACGTCCGTCCTCCGCCGTACCGACGGTGATTCGATGCCGGCCAATTCGATCGTGAGGCAACCTCATTTCTTTCGCCGCCTGCCGGATATAGGCGGCCACAGCGCGTGGGCCATCACCACGCACAATCTCGTTCGCCTCCTTTT
>DMNE01000137.1 GCA_003453735.1 Nitrospiraceae bacterium
GTACATAAAATTTTGAACTGATTGTTGCGCATTCTCGGTAAGACGTTCTGTGGGCAATACCGGCAGTGCGTTGGTCGAATCGCGGAGCTCCCACTTCAACAGCTTCCTGCGGTTAAATGGTGAGTAATTCACTCCTGTGGGTGCAGTTAGTATCGCACGCAGGGCAGGAATCATAACTGGGGATGCTACAGGGCTCTCTGAGAGAGATGTGCTACCAGGGGCCGTCAAGTGCATATCCATTTTTTGTCAGTTCAAATCAGACATACTGACAAAAAGTTGACATAATCCATTTTTTGATAAAAGATTCATCCTTGATTCATATATAATTTTTGCGAATGTAAGGCTGGCATGAATCGTTCGAAAGGAGCCGCTAATGACAAAGAAGCCTGAGAAAATGTCCAAACGACCCTATGAGAAGCCAAGATTGAGGGGCATTGCACTGGTTGCCGAAGAAGTGCTGGCTGTCAGTTGCAAAGTTGCGAGCGGGGCCTCGGGAAAAAACGGCGGCCATTGCGGATTTTCGCCTTGTTCAGTGCCCGGAGCGTATGGATCGTAATGGTTGTTGCCGTTACTCGATAAACGGAATCTCTGCAAAGTGCGCGTGCTGAATATCGCCATAGCGCAGGTGAATTTCCTTGTCACTGCAGCGATACGCCTTTGCTGATTGAGTCCCGAGTCGCGCAGTATGCACCCTTCCTTACTGACGAACCCATCCGTGATGCCGGGTCTTCTACGAATCGATGTGAGCATGTGCACGAGAGACTTTCCATCTACCGAAGAACTGGCAAGAGTCTTTGAAAGAAGCGGTTCCTGGTCTATGTCTAAGAAGGGAGATGAATATTATCTGGCCCTCAACCCCTCTTTGAAGGACGGTCCGGAGTGCATCGCTCGCTTCAAACAGGGTTGTGAGGAGGTAACCATTTATTGTGGGAAACGGACATTGCGGAAAGGGAGGGGAAAAAGTGGTGAGAAATCCCTTCGTTTATCCTCTGGACCTGCTCATCTTGATGTACGCCCTTGCGTGGAGAGAAGGTATCATTGCGCATGCTGCCGGCGTGGTGATGAGAGGGAGGGGATATGTTTTCCCAGGACGCTCTGGCACGGGAAAGAGCACGTTGGTAAGGCAGTTCAATAATGCAACCCAGTACGAGTGCTCAGCGATGACAGGGTTGTTTTACGAAAGATCGGGAACGACTTTTCTATGTTTGGGACTCCGTGGCCTGGCGAGGCAGGAGCGGCCTTAAACAAAGGCGTCCCCCTGTCCGGGATCTTTTTTATCTCTCGCGAGCGTGACAATAGAGTACGTGATCTGACAAGGAAGGAAGCCTTGGAGAGGCTTCTCCCTGTCACTTCGATACCCTGGTATGACCGGGAGGCGATGGGCCAGATCCTTGACTTCTGCGACGACCTTAGTTCTCAAGTCCTTTCGTACGAACTCTGTTTCAGATTGGACGGCGAAGCAGTGCATGTGATAGAAGAGTTCGCTTTAAAATGAGAAAGGAAACCACGGAGCAGATTTTGAGCAGCTCCTCGGTAGTCGGGGCAGTAGGGCTTTTTGAGGATATTCTGGGAAGGGGGGTTATGCTCAGGGTGAGAGTAACGGGAAAGAGCGTGACTCCTTTCGTAAAGGGAGAAGAGGTCCTGACCATAAGAAAAGTACCAGGCGATTCTTTGAGGACGGGAGACGTGATTTTGTTCAAAAAAAAAGGACGGATATCCGATCGTCCACGTATTGCCAGGATAAAAATAAATGGGCATGCAGGGATCATATTTCAGACCAAGGGAGACGCGCTCACCGCTCCGGACGAGCCGGTGCGGAAAGAGCACATCCTCGGCAAAGTCTGCAGAGTGGAGAACAGGTCAGAGAATATAAATTTGGAAACGGGAATGCAGAGATCTGTCAATTATCTGGTGGCTGCTGCCAGCCTTTTTGAAGCCTGGCTCTTGTATCGCCCTGAGAAAGCTCGTGCGACCGATTCGGCGGCTCTCCTAAAATCTCGCGGACAGAGAGCCGCTCCCAGCAAAAGTCCACTCAATGGCAGAGAGTGAAAGATCTAAGATGATTTTTGTCATAATTTTGCCAAATATTGTCACTTTCTTGACAATAAATCCCCTAAGTAAAATGGTCTGTTCTCCCGGTGCCTCTCTTATTTATCTTCTTGATTTCATTATATAAACCGACTTATCTATTACCACACACATTTCCCTCCCCTCCCCGTTCTTGTTCATACGAAAATCACAGGCACAATAAATGCTAAATTTAGTGAGCGAGTTAATAGCGCAAAAGAGGTAAAAATGTTTGAGTGTTCTTTGCCTTCTAAAGTTACTCAAAAAAGGTGATATAAATATAGGCATTTACATGTTAATGATTTATAAAATACGAAAAGGCACATTGAAGGTTGCGGGGACATGATTGATTGCGGATATGAGAAGTTGGAATGTGAGACAACGGAACTAACCATAAGTGCCTTTTCCCCTTTGCCCCGACCCCCTGCAAGGTTTGTCGGGACTGAAAACATCCTCGGATATGGCATATCAAAGGGGTCGATAAATGACTGTATCTCCGAAATCGTAAGCTGGGTGGAAAGCAGCGAAAAGGGCAGATTTTTTGTCTGCGCCAATCCGCACTCACTGGAAGTTGCCCGGGAAGACAGCTTTTTCCGTAGGACCCTCAAGGCTGCGGACCTTATCGTGCCTGACGGCATAGGGATGGTGATCGCATCAAAAATACTCGGCGGCACTATCCGCGAGCGGGTGACCGGGAGTGATATTTTTTGGGGGCTGAGTTCTGTGCTCAACAAGGTTGGGAACTGCAGCTATTTTTTCTTGGGCTCTACCGGGGAGAACCTCCGGAGAATCCGTGAAAAGATGAAGTCTGATTTCCCCAATATACGCATTGCAGGCACCTATGCACCCCCGTTCAAGCAGGAGTTTAGCGATGATGAGAACAAGCTGATGATAAAGGCGATTAATCGTGCAAAGCCTGATGTCCTTTGGATTGGAATGACGGCACCGAAACAAGAAAAATGGATATATCAAAACAGGCACCGACTGGACGTAAAACTCATAGGCCCAGTTGGCGCAGTCTTCGCTTTTTATTCCGGCAGCGTGAAGAGAGCTGACCCAATTTTGCAGAAAATAGGGCTTGAATGGTTTTCCCGACTGTTCCGTGAGCCGCGTCGACTGTGGAGACGCAACCTAATCTCCAATCCCTCTTTTTTGATGCGGGTGGTATCGAGCAGATTGAAGGGAAAAAAGACAGGGTTGGCGAACAAACTTTTCTTAAAACTGCTTGAGCCAATCCCCCTTAAGAGACCGATACACCTCGGGAAAGAGGACCTTACGGAGGTGAGAAAGCTAGCTGAAAAGCGCGGCTTATTGATGCTTTTGCATAAACGACTGACGGAGAACAAGTCACTGACGGAGCCGGAAGAAGAGGTGGAGAGGTTCTTGGAGGACCTGAGAGCCCCCCGATACAGTACAATAGCTCGCTGCATAAGACAGGAAAATGCTGAAAGAGAGATATCCGCTGTCTTAGGCCGCGAGGGGATACCTACCATAGTCCTGCGGGGTAACGCCATCGCCCGTGAGCTCTATGATGCACCTTACTGCAGGGCGTCATCAGACATTGACCTCCTCATAAGAAAATCCGATGCGGTGCTGGCTGATTCCATCCTCACAGGCAACGGATATCGTAGAAGAGATGCGCTACCCTTGATGTTCTGGCTGAACAGGATCCATCATGCAGTCTATGTCCACCCTGAAACAGATCACTTAATCGAACTGCACTGGCATTTCAGCATTCCCGCTTATTTCAGACTCACTTCGGAAGATATCTGGGCCGAAGTGATCTCGGACGAAACTGGACGACAAAGTTTTTCCCCAGAGATGACGGTCATCCAACTCCTCATGCACCATCAAATGCACGCGTTCAGAGAGCTGAAGATCCTCGTCGACATTCTCTGGGCGTTGCATGCCTGCGATGACAGAATAGACTGGAAATCCTTTGCAGCCAGACTCAAGAAAATTGGGTTGGTGAAAACAACCCTGATTACCTTGTCCCAGATAAGAAGCTTATGGGGGGACTTGAGTGAAGAAATGCCCCACACGGGAATCCTGAGGCATAGTATCAGGGAAATGGGATACAACACCTCCAGGTATTTGTCGTTCTTTTTCGACATGGAGGTTGGGAGAGATTATCTTTTTCAGTCCCTTAAGGACAAGTTCATGTCTAGGTTCGCCCTGGACCGTATAGGCACGATATGTTTTTCGTTCTTAAAATCGCTTTCTCCGGCGCCCCATAACATAAGGGAGTTATATGAGGATGAGAGAAAATGGATGCTGCCTTTCAATTACTGGCGATTTATAATCTGGCGGCTTACGGAAAGGAAAGGATGACCATGCAGATGGGTAAAAAAGGTAAAGAGGCAATTGGACAAAGGGTAAAAAGAATTCTCCCATGTCCTTATGACTCGACTGCTTATCTTTATCCTTCACTGCAGATTGCTCATGAGCGTTAGACTGATCTACTATTTTATTTCCTACTTCGCAATAGCGTTCGGCTTGGCACTTGCACTGACACCGCTCATGCGTCCTCTGGCGTTCAGGCTGGGGGCGGTAGACAAAGGCGGCGGACGCAGAGTGCACACTGGGATCACTCCCCGACTCGGCGGCATAGGTATGTTTGCCGCATTCATGCTGCCGCTCATCTTCTCCCTTACAAGAGGGCAGTGGGATAACTACCACAACGACCTGGTTGGCATCATCATCGCCTCGACAATCGTCTTCTGTGTCGGCACTTACGATGACCTGAGGGGCACCACTATAAGAAACAAGCTTATCGCTGAGGTACTGGCGGCGCTGCTCATATACTCCTTCGGGATACGGATCACTGTTATCAGCAGCCCGTTCGGCGCGCCGATCGTGCTCGGCTGGTGGAGCCTGCCGGTGACACTTCTTTGGATCATTGTCGTAACAAACGCAATGAACCTCATTGACGGCCTTGACGGTCTCGCGGCCGGCACTGGTATCCTTATAGCTCTTACGCTCGTCCTGCTGCCGGGTCCCGATACCCATACACAATTGGTATATGTAATACTTGCGGGCAGCATGGCCGGTTTCCTTTTCTATAATTTTCCGCCTGCTTCCATCTTCATGGGTGATTCTGGAAGTCTCTTTATCGGCTTTTGCCTCGGCGCTCTTTCGATAGTTTCTTCGCACAAGGCGACGGCGATGGCAACGATCATGATCCCGGTCATCGCCTTTGCTTTTCCCCTAATGGACATGTTCTATGCGGTTCTGAGGCGTTATTACAGGGGTTTGCCCCTCGGCGAGGCGGACAGGGAACATATCCACCATATGCTGCTCAAAAAGGGACTTTCGAAAAAGAAGGTTCTCTTCCTCCTTTACTTCATTAACAGCAGCATGATGATGGCAGCATTACTGATGATGAGGCGGGAGCTGAATGCCGGCTTTGTCCACGTGATCGTAATCGTCGCCGTGGCCGTGATCGGCCTCCGCGCCTTAGGTTATATCGAGTTTCTGCCTTCGATTAAGGAACTGCTGAGGAATCATGAAATAGGAAGAAAGAGGAAATATTTTACCTACGTCGTCAAGAGGTTCAGGCGAAACACTGCAAAGTGCAGACATCTGGAAGAGATAAAGCCGCATTTGACGGTGCTTATGAAGGAATATAAATTCAATAGCGTAAAGATCTATCTCTACCCCTTCGAAACCGATACTCTAGCATATACCTACACATCCGACACCGCACTCGAGGCCGAAGAGCCTCTAGTCCTTTCTTTTCCGATTATTGGCGCCAACTGCTGTCTTGGCAATGTGCATATCACCAAAGAAAGGAACGACGATTACTTCCTCTGCGCCTCTGACCTGATAAGGGCGATCTCGGAAGAACTTCGCAGGGTTACAGAATTTGAAAAAAATGCTCAGAGGGAGATCGTGTGGAACTCATCGAAGCTGGATGGCTCGCCAGGGAAGCTACTGGACGTCGGCAACGTAACTTCGCTAAACTAATACACGAAGATCGCCTTTAATTTTAAAGAAGTATCTAAATTTCAATAATACTGTAGACAAATGTAAATACCCATTTAAATTAAAGAACACCTGTCAAGCAACAAACTACCCCGTCCGAGCTTTTTTCTTCTCTTACTTAATCTGAGCCACCGACGATCATTTACATTACCGTTATTTCTTTGAGATCGGTTCAGTCTTCGCTGCACCAGGCACCCATCAGGATCTAGGCAGATTAAGATATACCTGTCGCACTGTCCTTTAATCAAGGGTATCAGGGTAATGGGCGGTAAAGTCTAAGGGTGTATCCATAATTGAGCAGTCCTTCCAGAACTCAGCCCCCCGAGATTCACAGCAAAACTCTTGGAGAAAATATTAGGCTGCTAATGATTCCTTCACTGATCAACAACCACTTGACAAAGTTTTTCCCAGGTTAACAAATCAATAATGTGTAGAGTAAGGCGTCTACTTCATCGATGACGGTTTTAAAGAGTCCTGCATGGCTTTTTAAATCGGAGAAGAGTTCTGTCCTAATCTCGCGAAGAACTGGAGAATCGCACTTTTCATACGTTATGTATCCCTTTTGCATTGCCTGTCGTTCAAGAACAAGAAGATGTTTAGCCTTTTCAACAAAAGGGACAAGCACCTCTTTTATATTAACGACACGATCCCCTATGGACAACAAGGAGGGTGAGTCAGCCTCTCTACCACTTCTCAACATTGGCGGACCTACTCGGTCTTTTGTTATCTCTTTGATCTCCTTCATCATGGTATACAGAGTACAATATTCAAGCCCTCTTACCCCACGGCGCCACTGTAAAAGCAGAGGATTCCTCCAGAACCAGAGGAAGTTGCGTGCGCCGAGGGCAATCAGTTCAGCACAGCAATCGAACAGTTCCGATATAAGACATGCCGTAGCATCTTCTACCGCGTGCGTTGTTGCTTTCTTTTGTCCTTCGACTAAGGGACTTTCTTTGCTCTGTACTCCCAGGTACGCCCAAATATTCTTTAAAACAATTCTTCCATCTCTGTCATCAGGGGTATCGAAATGAACGAGAGACAGTATCACCTTACCTTTCCCGAAGCTGCCCTCGATCACAGCAGGGTCATTCAGCAGGCGTTTCGGATTCAGATTAATCCGGTAGAGGTCTTCGAATTCAGGCCAGCTGCCACCCTTTTCCATGTCCCCAACATTCAGGTCTGAGCTAAATGAATCCGGCAATGCTTCTCCGTAAGTGGCGAGTACTTTGATCCCGGTATCTTCAAGTACCAACTGAGACGGCCACCACGCCTGAAACACCCGTTCATGAATACCGGACCACAGAGGGGATTCGGAGAGAGACAGGATGATTCTTCCACTAAAACTGGGGACTCGCATTTTAGTCGGTTTCCTCTTTACCTTGAGCAGACCAATACCATCCAACGTTGCCAGTCCGGCGCCACCGCAAAAACCGAGGTAATTACCGCCATCGTTTACAAATCTTTGAATGGCAGCAATGCCTTCATCTTCGAGAGATTTCAGTTTATTCGATGCCCAACCTCCAGGTACTAAGAGCACCTTATAGCCTTTCAGTTCCCCCTTGATAATCTCTTCAGATCGAATCAACTGAAAGGGCAGATGAGCAGACTCCAAAGCCTTATATGCCATTAATCCCCAGAGAAACGACTCATCCCAAAGAAGGGCAACCTCTTTCTCAAGGGCAGTGGTAGCACCGCAAGGCTGGGAGTTCGAACTTTGCTTTTCAGGTAGGGTATTTTCTCTCATAGCCTCTGGGCGTAATCATCCATTGTCCCCAGGTAAAGGTATGCGAATTACCAATTACTACTGTTGTCTGCATATCTATGTCGTGATCGAGCATATTTCTGAGATCAGTTATAACAATCGTCTCATCCTCTCTCATCGCGCCCTTTACGATTCCAACCGGGGTTTCAGGATTCCTCTGTTTCATGATAATTCCCCTCGCCCTGCTGATATGTTCAACCCTTCCCCTGCTTTTTGGATTGTAAAGGACAATGACAAAGTCTGCGCTTGCAGCTGCTTCAAGCCTTTTCTCTATCAATTCCCACGGAGTCAATCTATCCGAGAGGCTTATGGTTGCAAAGTCATGCATCAGCGGCGCACCGAGGCGTGCCGCGCAGGCGTTTAAAGCCGAGATACCGGGGATAACCTCGACCTGAGGCAGGCTTGCCCGGGGAAGTCCTTGCTTTTTCAGCACCTCGAATACCAGCCCCGCCATTGCATAAATGCCCGCGTCTCCACCGCTTATCACCGCAACAGTCGCGCCACCGACGGCCATTTCCACTGCTTTCCTGCATCTGTCTATCTCCTGCGTCATTCCTGTTGAAAAGACTTCTTTATCTTTGATCAGCGCCCCGATCAAGTCCAGATACATCTTGTATCCCACGATACTATCCGATTTCCTGATAGCCTCCCTCGCGGTGGGAGTGATGTGTTCGATGCTTCCGGGACCGGTGCCGATAACATAGATTTTCCCGCGCCGGATTCTCGAATCCAGCAATGCAGAGACTTCTTCCTTATCAGGCTTCCTAGTTCTGCTTTCCACCTTCCTCTCGGATACTGCAACAGTCACATTGCCGATTCTCTGCTTCTGCACAAGCAATACTTTATCACCCGTTGCAAGGAGACAGGCGGGCTCTGCCACAGCATTCGCCCCTGTCGCCTTGAACGCTGCTTCTGATCGCGGTACCCCAACTACTGAATTCAGCTCTTTAGGAGTGAAGGCGGTAATATCCAGATGGTATTTCCGCGCAAAATCAACCAGTCCTAATTCGTCTGCCTTTACATCTATAGTCGCAAGAGAATGGATGGAGTCAAATGCCAGGGCATGCTCACCTAGAGTCTTTCGAACCGCCCTTTCTATCTCATCAGCAGTTGTCTTGCTATTACATCCAATGCCGATAATAAGATTTCTGGGTCGCAAATAAAGCTGTCCTTTCCCGCTGCGCATCTCAGCGAAACGCCGCACCCCGGCTCCAGCAATCGAGGCTGAATATGGCTGACGCAAAACCTTCTTATTGGTTATTAAGATATCGGCAAAACGGTAATCAGAAACCTGCAAGAATTCCTTCGGCAATTCTATGGTAACCTCGGTATACACTTTTATTACACCGGTATCAATAATTCGCGTGCCGATCTGTGGAACTAGTTCCCATTTCTCGATTACGAGATCATTGTCCCTAGCCCATAGATCTATCGATAAAAGATTATTTGTATCGGACGCTGTTGTGATGACCGCTCGCCCTCCCAGATAGTTTGCAATCTCTTTTGCTTTTTCATTAGCACCGCCCAGGTGTCCGCTCAAAAGGGCGATAACAAAATGACCCCGATCATCGAGAACAACAACTGCCGGGTCTGTCTTTTTATTCTTAACCAGTGGCGCGATTGTCCTCACGACAATTCCAGTTGCCATGACAAAGATAAAATTCCTGTGTTCATCCCAGAGTTCGGGAATCTTATCTGCCCTAAATTTCATTACCCGGATATCCGGAAAAAGGGCAGCGATTCTTTGAGCGAGATTGTGGCCGTTAGCGGTTATATAGAAGCAAACGGTCTTATTTTCTGTGTTCATGCCTGAATTCCTTGTGATAGAGTCTTGATTCCTTCTTCAAAGCCTTCTCAGAAGCTTTTAGCGATTCTCCTACGTAGATAAGCGCTGTCTTTTTTATGCCAGCATTTTGCGCCATCTCTGCGATGTCTCTTAATATCCCCCGTACGATCCTTTGTTCAGGCCATGATGCCTTCTCTACGATAATCACAGGCGTATGTTCAGGATATCCCTGCAAAAGTTCATCTCTGACCTTCTCGATCATGCCAGCACTCAGAAAAATCACCATAGTTGCTCTATGCCGAGAGAGATCCCCCAGCCGCTCCGTCTCTGGAACAGGGGTCCTGCCCTCGAGGCGCGTAAATATGACGGTCTGACTTATCTCGGGAATTGTGAGCTCCTGGCCAAGCAGTGCAGCACCTGCCATTGCCGATGAGACGCCCGGGACGACCTCGTATTCGATCTTCAGCCCCCTGAGCCTCTCTATCTGCTCGGATATGGCGCTGTAAAAAGCAGTGTCTCCCGTGTGCAGCCTCACCGTTGTCTTGCCTGATTCCAGGGAACTTCTCATAACCTCAATGATTTCATCAAGGGTCATTGTCGCTGAGTTGTACAATTGAGCATTTGTGCCTTTCAGGAGCGCCGGGTTGACAAGGCTTCCGGCATAAACAATGACGTCCGCCGCGTCAAGGATTTTTCTCCCCTTAATGGTAATCAACTCAGGGTCACCCGGTCCAGCACCTATAAAATATATCTTCTTCATCTCAGGCTCCAGGCGCGGAGACCTCACCGCCAAGGGTGAAGAGCAACGCCATTTGGGAAATATGATCACCGCAGCTAGCGACCTTCCGGATGACCCTGCAGGACCTATTGGGGAGTTCCGGGGCTACGCCCAGGGAAGTTTGAATGTTAAGATAACCGCTTGTCATGATTGCCGCGCGGTTCCTGTTGATGGCAACCTTTTTGCCAGAAGCAACTTCTGCTGTTGCGATGTCTCCTGTCGCAAATTCATGTGACCGTCTTCTGCCGTCCAAGTTAGTCTCCTCTCTCCCCGAGCAGCTAATGCCTGCACAGGATAATTGGGCATAAGCTGCTTTCTGTTTCTGTTGGTCACCAAAGCCATCGGAAGATCCTCCCTTTTTCGCCTATCGGCTGTCACGCGCTCCCCCCATGAGAAAGCGGTTTCCCTCGAGAATGTTGCGCGGCGGCACTGCACCGCTGCGTATGCGGACACCCTTACTGTCTTTGCAACCGGAGCTTCGAGAGGTCCGGCCTAGGAAACACCTTGGCGTCGGCTCTGAAACCTCCTACACCGTAGCCATGAAACTACTGGCTTACCTTGGTCAACCGTGCGATTTATATTAACTGCGTGCGAACTCTGTCCCGCACGGGTGCGATAACTGCCTTCCTCACAATTACCATCGAAAAATAATCCAGGTCTTCTTCTCTTACTTCCCTGAGATTCCTGAACACTTTTTCGCCCTTCATACCGGCCCTCACTATGTAAGTAGCCTTTTCCACAAGACCTGTCTCTTCAAGTGTCCTCATAATCTCATGAAACACTGTATGAACCTTCATGAGAACAAGAGTATCAAAATCCTCCAGAACTTTCTTGAGCTCCTTCACGTATGTCATGGGGATAATGGCGATCTTCTCATCAGCCAAACCCAGGGAAATCCCTGCCCTTGAAGCTGAGGCATTAATAGACGACACTCCCGGAATGATCTCGATACTAAGGACAGGATCAAGATAAAAAAGTTTATCGTATAAATAAAAGAACGTGCTGTAGACAGTCGGGTCTCCTAGAGTGATAAATGCCACATCGATCCCCCTTTTCAATCTCCTCAGGACGGTCTCTGCTGTTTCATTCCACTTTGTATCGAGTTCTGACCCATGTCCGGAATCCTTTGTTTTTCTCATCGGGAAGTGCGCTTCGATGATTTCTTTGTTATCGAGGTTTATCACCCCTTTCACAATCGAGAGGGCGACACTGCTGCCTTCCTCCCTCCCCTTCGGTACACAAAGACACGGCACATTCCCGAGGATCCTTACCGCTTTGAGTGTCAACAAATCTGGGTCTCCAGGGCCGACTCCTATGACATAGAGAGTACCGGTCATTGTTTTCTTTCTCCTCTGATAATGAAGACGGGGTTTAACGCATTCATATGTTTTTTCCCGGCAATCGCTTTTGACCTTGATGCCGATACTTCGGTGACTTCCACCGTAAATCCATTCTTTTCAAGACATGTAATCCCTTCTTGCAGAGTCTCTATCGTTACAACGTTCAACACAATTATCCCCGAAAACATTGCCTCAGTGAACAAGCCTACAATCTCATCGAGTCTTCCGCTGCTGCCGCCGATAAAGACCCTGTCAGGAAACGGCAACCCCCGCAGTTCTTCGGGAGCTTCACCATGTATTATCGTAATGGAGAGAGCGCTAAATTTCTCACAATTAGCCTTTATATTGTCGATCTGTTCTCTATCCCTTTCGATGGCAAAGATTCTCAGTCCCGGGGATACCCTGCGTGCTTCGATTGATATCGAGCCTGAGCCGCTGCCGATATCCCAGAATACCCCTTCCCGCGGCAGTCTTAATTTGTGAAGGGCAACAGCCCTGATTTCATCTTTCGTTATAAGCCCTCGCGAATGAACAAGTTCGCTTTCGGTAAGACCAAACGCAATATCCTCTTTACCACCCCTCTTCTCTTGCGCCACGTTTTGCAATATTACGACGTTCGGCTCTGAGAATTCTCTCATAGCAATCTCTTCAGGTGTTCCCTCCGTAATTCTTTCGTCCTTATATCCGAGCTTTTCAAAGACATGGACTCGCGGTGTAGTTCGATTTATAACCACTGATTGCAGAGTGTTCGCTATGACGGAAGGATTGTTTTCCCTATCGGTGAGGACAGCAATCTTGTGATGCCTGGCCAGCAGTCTTGGGATATCGGCAATCCCGTATTTCAGCCTCCTTCTTGTTTCAGGGTCACTGCTACCGTGAAGGCTTATCAGCAGTGCGTCATCCCAGGACTCCTTGATGCGTGAGAATGCCACCTGGACACTCGACAGCTCAGGGCATATCTCCACCGCATCCTTTCCGAATTCTTTAATCACCTTTCTGCCGATGCCGGCGAAAAGGGGATCTCCTGAGGCGAGAAGGGTAATAGCATGCGTCTTATGGTTCTTTCTCATGAAATTAATGATCTCAGTTACAGTGTCGAACAACCTCACTCTGTCCTTTACCACAGCATACTCTTCATACTCCCTGAAGATATCAAGGAGCCTCCTTGGGGCAAGGATAATATCCGATCCCCTGATAATCTCCCCTGCTCTCTCGCCGAGAGGTTTGAAGCCTATCCCTATGACACAGACTTTACTCACTGCTTACAAGTATCTCCCCTCTATATGACACAAGATGGGTGACAACAGGAATTCCGCCGGTAATTCCTTCCGTATACTTCTTTGCAGCGTGACAGACCTTTTGGAGAAGTGAAGGTTCCGGTCCGTATACCGATACAATGTAGTCAAACACTTCACGGGCTGTGTTAAATTCCCTCTTCTCAGAGAAATCCATCCCAAGGTCGGTCAAAAGTTCAACTGCCTTCTTCACATTCATGGCTCCGTGTCTGACATGGGTTTGCGGTATCGACATGGCGATCTTGAGCATCTTTGCCCATTGGGCACAGAGATGGACGCGGGTAAAAGCATGCGTTTTAGCAGCGAGGAGCGAGAATCCGAGGTAATCTCCCATCATCACGTAGGCTTCTTGGGGAAAATTGTATCTCTTCATATGGGCTTTTTCCGATGCCCTGCCAGCAGAAACGACTATCTCATCGAGATTCAGGGCCCTCGCGACATCCATGGAAGCTGTTATAGACCCAGTCCACGCTTCAGAAGACANNACGCCGTCTGGGACAGAGATGGTTATTTCGACTATGCCCGACTTTCCATTACGGAACGCCTGAGATCTATCGGCAGTGCCTCTTGGCTCTGCTAGCTGTTTGAGCGCTTCTGTCACTGCATCTTGTATCATCTTCCGCGGAATGGGATTAATTGCTGCTTCACCAACAGGTATGGAAAGGCCGGGCTTAGTGACTCTCCCGACGCCTTTGCCCCCTTTGATGACAAAGTGATAGGGTGAGTCAATGAGAGGGGGAACAGGACAAGCGGAAGTCATCTCCACTCCTCCATCTCTTCGCGTCTCCGTCTCATTGAGAACAGTTACTTCTGCAACTATCTCCGCTCCGTTAGTCACATCAGGATCATCACCAGCATCCTTTATAATCGAAGCCCATGCGCTCTGCGGCGAGTTTTGCATTTTACCTTCGAACCTATGGATCTTGAACCTTACCCTGCTGCCGTCAGGAAAGGGGATTTCGACCTCCTGTGAATCTTCCGAAGTCCGAGCCGGCAACCCCACATTCAGTAACAGCATAGTTGCTGCCTTTGCTGCGGCTGCCGCGCATGCTCCCGTTGTATATCCTGACCGCAATACTCTATTCCTCGCTGTCACGTCGCGCCCTTTTCCTTGTTATATTGGTTTCTAGCGCCTCCATCAAGGTCAGCCATTCTAACGGCCATCGAATCCGTACATTTTCCCGCAATAACCGCTTTTGTGCTAACCCGCTGACCATAAGCTGTATAGACCTGTATATATCCTCTATGCGTATAACTTCAAAATCTCCCTCCTTGCCTCACCAATCGTGAGGGGTATCTTGCCGAAGGGCATGTTGTCTTCGTGCTTCAGCCTGTAAATCATCTCGGCGATCTGCGGGAGCCGCAGCTTCACCTGTGCCATCTCCTGCGGAGCGGTAAATACCTCCTCAGGGGAACCGCCCCTGACAATCCTTCCTTTGCTCAGAACATAAAGGGTGTCAAGGAATAAAGGGACGAGATCGACACTATGCGTCGCCATGACTATCGTCACCTTATTTTCTCTGTTCAACGCGGTAAGAAGATTCATCATCTTGTACTCGCCCATCGGGTCCAGCCCCGCTGTCGGCTCATCAAGGAGCAGTATCTCGTGTCCCATTGCGAGAAGCCCCGCGATACAGATCCTCTTTTTTTGACCGAAGCTCAAGTTATGGATCGACTTTTTTTCATTTCCTTCCATCCCGACAGCCTGAAGCGCGGCGGTCACCCGTCGTTCGATTTCCTGTTCTGGAGCACCCATATTTATGGGGCCAAAGGCGATGTCCTCAAAGACCGTCGGCGCAAAGAGCTGGTCGTCAGGATTCTGGAAAACTAAACCGATCTTCCGATAAATCTCTTTCGGGGAAAGTCGTTTCATGTCGCTACCGTCAAGCCCCGACGTCCCCTCGAAGTCCTTCATGAGACCATCCATCACCTTGAGGAGCGTGGTCTTCCCCGATCCGTTCGACCCGAGGATGCCAACAAACTCCCCTCTCCTTATCTGAACGCTTATGTCGAAAAGGGCCTCCGTGCCGTCCGGATACTTGAAGGATTTCAGGTTCAGCGACAGCCTAGTTATAGCTTCCACAGGACCCCCATGACAAGGAGGAAAAAGATCGAGATGGCAACCTCCGCAACATTAAAGGGTTTATGAGCGAGCAATGGCATGTTTCCGTCGTATCCCCGTTGAACCATCGCCGTGGTAGAGTTCTGGCTGTGATCAAAGGCCCTGAGGACAAGCGAACCCGCGAGGATACCACAGGAACTCAGGCCGCGCCTGATACTCGAATAACCAAGTCTGTTTTTCTGGGCATTGTAAATGACCTGTGCATCCTCAAGAAGGACAAAAATATACCGGTAGGCGAACATGAGTATCTCGATAAGCCCCTTTGGGATCCTGAACCAGGAAAGACCGGACAGTACGTCGTTGAAGGGTGTGGCAAAGCCAAGCAGGGCGATCACTGATACCGCGCCGATTATCCGGGTTGCAATCATCAGACCCTCGATAAGCCCGTCCGTGTGCCCCACTATCACAAGACCAAAGAGGTTAATCGTAAAGAGAGCGGCCCTGCCAGAGAAAAAGAACTTAAGCAAGACCAGCACGATTGCGACGAAGGCGGGCTCGGAAAACCTCAGGATTAGGATTTTCATGGGCACCTTCATCCTTATGCAGAGGATCAAGCTCACGGCAGAAACGACGAGGGGAAATAGGAAGCCCCGGTAACTTAAGATCATGATGAGTAGCCCTGCCGCAACCAGAAGCTTCAGCCTGGCATCGGCATCTGAAAAAATATGGGTTTTCTTAAAACGCTCAGGAAATACGTGCATGGTTCAGTCTTTACCCTTCGTTTTCCGTTCCATAAGCGCCCTCCAGTAATACCCTGCGACAAATCCACCGACCGTTCCTGCGAGCAGAAAGACAAAGAGAAGGAGGTCTCCCTGATCAGTGTTGATGAGCGGCTTCCTTGCCTCTCTGCCGTGTTCTTTTGCATACTTTTCAACCACGGTTTCGTCAACGCCAGACCATTTCTCAGACGCAGAAATAACAGTGAACAACGAACTGCCTATGGTAAACACTGAAAAAATGATTAAAACCAATCTCAAAAACTTACGGCTTCCGGCCTCTGACTCGCGACGTCTCATGCCGTCACCTCCTCCGGCTTCAAAACGCATATCTGCTCGACATCTTCTTTAATCGGTAAAGACTCCTTGCCACAAGGGTGCCGCAACGACAAACCAGAAAGCAGCCTCCCTGAACGGTAAAATTCCTTCCGAGATATGCATCGCCAGTGCATCGGATGGTGCCAGTAGCAGGATTTGCGACGGACACCACACGCCGAGCAAATCTTTTTTGCGATAACCTTCATTCTTCACCTGCCATGGTCAATAATGCATTCACAACTGCAACCGCAACCGGGGTGCCTCCCTTTCTGCTGAGGTTCGTTATAAACGGGAACTTTTGCAAAGAAAGAAGCATCTTTGATTCCAATGCCTCAACGAAACCGACAGGAACACCGACGACAAGCATGGGCTGAGTGATGGGAGGGTGAGATGAATTTAATATCTCGATCACCTTTAGGAGAGCAGTAGGAGCATTTCCAATGGCTATTATGCCTACGTTGCCGGCAATCCCTTTTTCCATCGCGACTTCTGCCCGGGTCTTTCCCGTCTTCTGAGATATCCAAACGACGTCGTCATCAGAAATTTTAGAGATTACTTTGCCTCCCCATCGTTCTAATAGTCTCTTGTTTATACCCGCCCTCACCATTTCTATATCCGTCAGGATATCTTTGCCAGACCGTATCGCATCGATACCTGTCTTTATCGCCTCAGAATGGAAGACGAGTGTTTCCTTGAATTCAAAATCAGCAGTTGCATGGATCACTCTTTTTATGACGGACAATCTTTCAGCGGGGACATCGCTGAGATCGATCTCCTCAGCGATAATCTCAAAACTCTTCTTTTCTATGGGATGCTGGCTCTCTTTCGGAAACGCGTTCTCCTCGGACGGGGTTTCCTGAGACATGGACTTGACATTCATACATTCCTCTATCCGTTCTACCACGATCTGAACCAGTCCTTCATGAATTCCGAGTGCTTCTGTGTAGATGAATTCAATCCCGGGATACATCTTTTCAGCCTCGGTGATGACTGCGGGAATATCCTTTGTCACATGCATGCCTGCATAGAGAAAATAGGGCTGGATTATTATCCTTTCGGCCCCACCGTTGACGCATTCCGCGATCGCTCCCATAATATCGGGGGCTGCAAACTGCAGGTACGCAATTTTCACACAGTTGTTGCTGCATCCTGCGTGAATTCTGCGGTGCAAAAGCCTTCCTATACGATCCATGGTATTGGCATTTTCTAAGGGACTCCCGTGTCCGATGAGTATTATATTGTCCATTGCCTCTCCTTTACAAAAGCCACAAAATTTCTTGCTATGTCAGGGTTGCTGCCAAAGTGAATGTGGATATAACTCGTAAGGGCATTCTGAAATCGGTATCCTTCCAGCCCTAACTCCTGCCCGCCGCTGTCTTTCACAGAATAAACCTCCCCCGACTGCTGACCTCCTGTTATCTCGGAATAATGGAATTCGTGACCTCTGAGTCTCTCTCCCTTTTTCCCCAGGATACAGTCTGCATTTAGGCAAATTTCTCGATAACCGAGTTTTGACCTGCCTTGTTTCATCTGAGTCTTAAACGGGTAACTCCCAACCATGGGGAAAAAAGTTCCATCGAAGTCGCTGATACCCTGTGAGAGGTACATGAGTCCTCCGCATTCGGCATAAAGCGGTTTACCTGCATCTGCCCAGTCATGAATGAATCTGAGCATGGATCTGTTTTGCGACAATTCTCGTGCATAAAGCTCAGGATATCCACCACCGATATATAAAGCGTCCACACTCTCGGGGATCGCGGAATCGTATAGAGGACTGAATCTGACAATCCCTGCGCCTGCCCGTTTCAGGAGATCCAAGTTATCCTCATAATAGAAAGAAAAGGCCCTGTCATAGGCAACTGCTATGCATGATGCCGAGGGAGCCCGGGAAAACGGTGACCCGAAGGATTGACTGTTGTTTTGTACCCTCACTTCTCTATCACTCCCATTCTTATCGNNTCGCTCAGGGGACTCTCTTCTGCAATGGTAAGGCCCAGATGTCTTTGAGGGATCTCGAATTCCAAGCTCCTCGGTAGGTAGCCCAAAACAGGCGCATCCCGAACACTCGCTTTCAGTCTTTTATAATGACTTTCCGATGCTACCCGGTTGAAAATCACTCCCAAAAAAGAAAATCTGTGGCCGTCTTTGTGCCGGTTGTGTTCGGTAAATCCATGCACCAAGGCACCCGCACTTTCCGCCAATCCGTAGGCATCGACAACGAGGATAACAGGAAGACTGAGTTTATCAGCAAGGGATGCAGTGCTCAGCACACCGTCATAGAGGCCCATCACTCCTTCTATAACGGAAACATCAACATCCTGAGAGTTCAGAACAAAACTGTGTTTTACATAAGAATCTCCGCACATCCAGAGGTCAAGGTTTCGTGACGGCCTGCCCGTAATCAATCGGTGCAGACCGGCATCGATAAAATCGGGTCCTGTCTTGAATGCCTGAACCGTCAGACCCTTCGTCTTTAAGGCGGCAAGCATACCGAGGGTAATGGTCGTTTTACCGCAGCCGCTATGAGTTCCGGCTATGATTATCCCCTGCATAGGTGCGAAAGCTCCTTAACAAGCAGTGCGTTGTCCCTGCGGGACTTCACCGCTACACGAATATACGATTCGTCGAGTCCGGCAAAATTCGAGCAATCCCTTACGAGAATCCCTTTTCTCTTCAAACGCACAATTGCTTGCTGGGCTTTTTCCATCTGTATCAGATAATAATTAGCCGAGGATGGGATATAGGCGATCCCCAACGACCTGAAATTTTTCTCCATAAACTTCTTCTCCTCTTTCATCATTCTCAGTGATTCCTGTTTATACGCCGCATCGTTAAGAGCAACGATTCCTGCGCGTTGTGCAAGGGTGTTTACTGTCCATGGTTCCTTGTGCTGTCCCATCAACACGGCAAGGGTTGGAGGGAAGACTCCGTACCCTACCCTTAAACCCGAAAGGGCATAAATTTTTGTCAACGACCTCAGGACGATCAGAAAGTGATTGTTTGCCACCTCATTGATAACCGTCTCGCCCTGACAGAAATCAATAAAGGCCTCATCGACAACCAGATAGCATTTTATCCGCGCGGCCGCATGAGCAATCTGCAGGAGCGCCTTCCTTTCCAGGAGTCTTCCTGTAGGATTATTGGGATTACAAAGAAATGCCAAGTCACAACCCCTCATCGTCCGGATAAAGAGGTCAGGATCTATATCGAAGTTTTCTTTCTTCTTCAACTCTAAACGCACCCCCCGCATTCCACATATCAGCCTGCATGCTCTTTCATATTCTGAGAAGGTTGGTGCGGGAATAAGCACCTTTTCCGGACTCAGTGCCCTTGCGATAAGATAAATCAATTCCGTGCTACCGTTTCCGCAGATAATCGTCTCGCGGTTAACACCGAGATATGAAGCGAGATGCGACACGAGCGGTTCAGCGTACGGCTCNNCCAAGGGGATTTATCGATGCGCTAAAATCCACTAGTTCTTTTTCCGGAATTCCTGTTTCCCGGGAAACCCTGTATATATTTCCTCCGTGTTGTTCCATCAAAACCCAACTCCCATGAACAATAGGGCAGCCGCGACCCCGGTTCCAAACACAGAGGCGACCTGCACAATAGGGATCGCCTGCTCAGCAGCTGCCAAATAATCTTCTGTTCTTGCTTCTCCAATATAGGGCTTTTCGACCAGTGCTCCACCATAGGTCGATGGACCTCCAAGCCTGATCCCAAGGGCCCCTGCCATTGATGCCTCAGGGACTCCGCTGTTTGGACTGGTATGATTCCGGCCATCCCTGAGCATCGTCATAAAAGAACGTCCGGGTGCAAGCAGGGAGTTGAGACTGCCTCTCGCCATGCGAACGATAAAGACTGAAATAACGATTAGCATACCTGTTATGCGTGCGGGCAGGTAGTTTGCAAGGTCATCCAGCCGTGCCGCTGCCCAGCCGAAATGTATGTACCTGTTGTTTTTGTATCCGACCATGGAATCGAGAGTATTTATCGCCTTATATGCCATGCCGAGCGGAAGCCCCCCGATAACAAAATAGAAAATGGGAGCAATAACTCCATCGGATAGGTTTTCGGCAAGTGTTTCGATGGTTGCCTTTAGGACCGCATTTTCAGAAAGATTGCCCGTGTCGCGGCCGACGATCATGCTCAGCTTCTGCCGTGCGCCCATAATGTTTCCGTCCTTCACCGACTCGATGACAAGGCGCGCGGAATCAGTCAATCCCCGTAAGGCAATGGTTGTCGAGATCAAATAAACAAGGACGATGGTCCCCAGCATCCCCATACCGTGCCCTTGCAGCGATCGCAGGGCCTTCACAATGAAAAACATGATTGCTGTGACCGGAAGGACAATGAGAANNGGCGACATATTTTCTCAGAAACAGCTCCACTTTTTCTATTCCGCCCCCGATCATTGTTACAGGATGGGGAAGCCATCTCGGATCCCCCACGGCGAGATCCAGTACAAACGCAAGAATTAATTCCTGTGCTTCTATCACAGGCCGATTATCTCCCTCACGAAGTCCAGATTAATGTTTTCTCTGACGATCCCGGCGAGAGCACTAATTGCCTTTTCTTTTCTCTCTCTGTAGTTCACAACATGCCCCAGGGGAGGCAGGTTTTTCTGTTTCCTGATATGATTGAGAAGCCCCCGTCTAAAACGATCATTTTCGAAAATGCCGTGCAGATAGGTGCCCCAACAGTTCCCGTTTATGGATCCGTCAGTAAGGACACCGTCATCCGGAATCTCGCCTTCCCCCTGAGAAAGTCTCTTCACCCTGAAAAGACCGATATCGCCGCTGCTTATGCCCATATGGATCTCATAGCCTCGGAGTTTATGGAGATGCCCTATCTCATGCACAGGGAAAGGAAATGCTTCGGTCACTGCGGCTTCGACCTGACAGGTTATCTTTTTGTGTTCAAATGAAGTCATGATATTCAGCAGGCCCATTCCTTTCATCGCACCTTGAGAAGTCTCAACACCATAGGGGTCAAGTATTTTTTTGCCAAGCATCTGGTATCCGCCACACATGCCTACGATCTGTATCCCCTTGGCGTATGCCCGTTTGATGCTGCGATCAAGGGAGCTATCCATGAGAAGGAGAAGATCCTTGATCGTATTTTTTGAACCCGGAAGAATAACAAGGTCTGCGTTCTCTATGTCTGCGGGGCTTTGAGAATACAGAAGTTCAACGTCTGGTTCACAGGCAAGGGGATCAAAATCAGTAAAATTCGAAATGTATTTCAGCCTTATCACAACAATCTTAATCATTCCCGAACGTGCGGCCCGATATCCTCGCTTTACCGTTGTTCTCTGTAGTGCAAGCCCATCTTCTTCAGGCAGACCGACATCATCGATATAAGGCAACACCCCTATGACCGGCTTGCCCGTCTTGGCCTTTATCATCTCAAGTCCTGGTTTCAGTATCTCGATGTCCCCCCGAAACTTGTTAATGACGAAGGCCCTGACATGCCTGCTGTCTCTGCCAAGGAGTTTTACCGTTCCATAAAGCGAAGCAAAGACGCCTCCTTTGTCGATATCTCCGACGAGGACAACAGGAGCCGCTGCGTATTTTGCAGCAGCCATATTCACGATATCAACATTCATAAGATTTATTTCAGCAGGACTTCCCGCACCTTCCATAAGTATCAGCTGATACTTCTTTGAGAGTCTGTCATATGACGCCTTGATTGCCTCCCAGGCCTTTGCCTTGGATGCATAGTATTGCTGAGCCTTCATCGTGCCATAGACCTTTCCCTGAATGATCACTTGTGAACCCACTTCACCGGAAGCCTTCAGTAACACGGGATTCATATCCACTGTCGGCTCCGTCCGCGATGCTTCCGCCTGCAATGCCTGCGCCCTGCCGATCTCGCCTCCATCGGAGGTGATAAAGGAATTTAACGCCATGTTCTGCGCCTTGAAGGG
>DMNE01000266.1:0-3718 GCA_003453735.1 Nitrospiraceae bacterium
TGACGTCCTCTCCTGGACGACAGATGGGCTTGTATTCACAAAGAGTTCAGAGGAGATGGACCCTGACACAGTGCTCCTCATTAAGCGTGTGAAGGTTACCAAAAGGACATCGACAAGGGGCGACTGGGCCGAGACGAGGACTGTAGTTGAGTTGCATGACGCCTTAAAGGCCATAGAGCTCATGGGTCAAGCGTTAGGCATGTTCAAGACCAATATAGACGCCACCGTTCACCCTGGCATTCCAGTGAACTACGAGGGCTGGCGCAAAAGATTGGGGCTGGATCGTGAATGAAGAAGTTTTGAGTTGAGCATCCGGAATAATAACCATATGTAATTACAGGGCTTTTGTGCCATTTGGTGGAGGCTTATAGTGGAAAATTATAGTGGGTAACTTATAGTGGATGGTCGTCATGCCTCATAGAATGACGAGGTCGCTGGTAACAACAGTACGCATCGCGGTATCCACGGGCAACCCCCTCTCGATCACTGAGGTTGAGGCTGTAGAAACTGCCCGAGATAAGCGCTGACAAGTCAATGCTTTTATCCCCAAAAGCCTACACTTAGTGCATGGATAGACAGGAGAGCCTTAGAGTTTCCCCTTTGATTCCAGGTATCTCAGAATCAGAACTTCAATCAGTTCATTCCGGCTACCGAAGTCCTTATCTTTACGAAGCGCTTCATCAAGGAGCCTTAGCAGTTCGGGGTTAATACGTAAACTGAGGGTTTTTGATTTGCCGGTAAGAATCTTCTTTAGCTGTTCCGCTTTCATGCGCTACAAAAAGTATATCATAACTGTCTTGACAAATGGAGTTTATTCTTATATGCTTTGTATATACATAGTGTAACACACTAAGGAAAAGGAGAACGAACATGAAAAAGGAAAAACTCACTGTTAGAGCCGCATTGTACGCTCGCTGTTCTACTTACGACAAAGGCCAGGACCTTGAACTTCAACTTACGCCCCTTCGGGAGTATTGCGAAAGGAGAGTCTTCGCTATTGCCGGTGAGTATGTCGATAACGGGATCTCCGGCACCAAGGATCGGAGGCCTCAGCTTGACAGGCTCCATAACGCTGCCAGAAAACGCCAGGTTGATATTATTCTTGTTTGGAAGTTAGACCGCTTCGGCAGGAGCCTAAAACAGCTTGTAACAGTCCTGGACGAACTATCAGGCCTTGGGGTAGGGTTTATATCGTATCAGGATAACTTAGACCTTACAACGCCCCAGGGAAGGCTCATGTTTCACATCATTGGGGCCATGGCAGAGTTTGAGCGGGAGTTGATAAGGGAGCGGGTGAAGGCAGGGCTTGAGAATGCCAGACGAAAGGGCAAGAGACTCGGTAGGAAACCGGTTCCACCAATAGATAGAGATAAGATTACAGCCCTCTTTGAGAAAGATTCGTCGTTGTCAATTAGGAAGATCGCAGGAAAGGTTCGTATGTCGTCAGGGTTTGTTGGAAGGGTATTGAAGGAACATAGATTGAAGGAACATAGGATGAACAAGAGCATCTGTTCGCTATAGTTTCTTGTGTGAGGGGTAGTTCCTGACACTGTAGCGTTATGTCACAGGCACAAGGTTACCCCCCGAAAGAAACTCTCCCCGGTCGCGACCGTGTGAGGAGTTCCCCCGCTAATCAACACTTTTCCCAGAAGCTGCTTTGTGCGGATTTTCTGAAATAATCTAACACAATTGTTCTTCTTTTAACTCCCTGAAATAAGTGCTTTATTTCTTCAAAAGGTTTTGCTATATTTTAGGTGTCTTATCAGTCCGGGTTTTTTATTATAAGCGTGCGTTACTTTATATAGCATCCAGCCTATAGGAGGAACCATGAATACTATGCGCTCTTTCTTTAGCCGACGCTGCCACTCCCCAATGCCGCTAGTATTTGTTCCATTTACGGTGGCCCGATGGGTTAATGAACACCATAAGATTCTCGTACACGGGGAGTTCCACCCCATAAGCTCGCGCCCATGCCGGGCGTACACAAAGGCACTGGAGCGCTCTCAGTTCCATCGTTAGGCACAAATGAAAATAAAAAGGAGGGAGGTGGCATGAATGACATTTGAGGTTGCAAACTGGATAAAAGGGCGGAAGCCAAAAAAAGAACTCGACCATAAATCATGGATTACAAAGGTAAGGAGGAATAAATGAAAACACTGTTCAAAATTGCTATACTTTCTTTCTGTTTAACGACGCTTATTGCTTGTGCTACATCTAAACCTTATACGATGACTTATTCTACGCAGAGTCTTCCACGTGGCAAAAGCGATCTGAATGCCGAAACTTTCAAATATCTGCCCGCTGATAATAAGATTTTGCCAAATCAAATTGAAAATACGGCTATGGGTTCGATACTTTTAGACACGGATGTTAGCGAGTATGTAAAGCATGCATTCCAGCTGGAATTGGAACGCAGCGGATATTTTTCTCTTACACCTAAGATCACTTTCGACTGCGATATAATGCGTCTCAAGTGTGATGATTTTGGTTATTCCGTTGATTGGTATCTAGATATTACATGTTATTTCATTGACAACACCACGAAAACAGAAGTTGCAAACGAGTCAGCAAATATAACAAAAAAGCACCTTCAAAAATTTGGGGGATTGGAGAATTTTCAGCGAACGTTGAATAGTGTGATATTCGAAGCATACGACAAGATTATTAGCTCGCCAAAGCTTCAACAGGTTCTAAAATAAAAAAAGCCTAACAATTACATCGAGAGGATCGGGGAATAGCCGTCCGTTTTTTTGATTGCAGGCTTTGTGCTCCGGCGCCCTCATTCATGGTGTTGGCCAATATAAAATAACTAACTGTACGGGCGATATTAGGATGTATATGGCAGACGTTCAAAACAAGAAAATTGGGGGTTTGCGGCAGGCTGGAAGCACAAAGCCTGCAACACTTGTGTCGAGTTCAGCCATATTATTTCTTAATATCTATCGATACTGTCTATTTGACACGAATAATTCATTTGATAACATTAAACAGGGAGTTTTCGTAATAATTGCCGCCTCGGGTGACACCTGTGTGGCCAGATATAAGCCTCGTAGTGTTTGGAAACTATTGAAGACTTCGGTTAAGCTTCAATCTTCTGTTGCGAAGGAAGAAAGAGGTGGCGAAGTTTGGGCTGTGGTGAGCAATTGAAGATTGAAGTGTGAAGGACGATGCCGCTACGCGCTCTGTGGGTTTTCAAAGCACCGTATGTATTTATTATGTGCAGGGTCCGACTGCATATTGATGCTTTGAAGACGATTGTGGAAGAGGTTAGTTTGTTCTAATAGACGTGTGGAGTGTGATGGTGGATTCATGTGCATGCGATGTGCGTACAGAAAGGGGATTTTAGGCAATAGGGAAGTGCAGCGAAAGAGTCTGTTTTTTTCTCGAGATGGGTGAGTAATCATTTCTGTGTTGTAATCAAAATCCATGGGCCGTATCTCTTTGGAGGGCCGTGGCAGCATTATAGATACAAGATCTCCACGGTAATCAGCCTGCCTTTCTTGCAGACAGGACAAGTCGTGACATCGACACCGGAGATCCGAAGCAAATGTTCCTGCCACGTTTCCGGTATGTCGTTCTGTTTTGTTTCGATCTTGGATGCATCAAGCAGTTCACGGCACAGAGCGAGATTGTCCTTACGATTCCTATTGGCCAGCAGGCCGTAATAGCGGATTTTTACGAAGCCGTCAGGCAAAACGTGGAGAAGAAACCTTCTGAT
>DMNE01000266.1:3773-4257 GCA_003453735.1 Nitrospiraceae bacterium
ACTCGAAGACCCCTTCGGCGCCGTTGAAAGGGGGCTTACAATAGACAACCCATTTCTTATGGTAGAGCACCCGTCTGAGCCTTTCGAAGGTGTAGCGCTCCTTGAGATGACTGATGCCGTCGGGGAAGAGGAGTTCTCCGGCTTCGTAGCTTCTTTTCAGGTAGGCCCGGAACTTGTCCTTGAACAACTTCGACAGAACGTTTACGTGGATAAAGAACTCTTTTTTCGACGAGATCCAATGATTCCCATCGGGAGAGAGCCCGCCTCCGGGGACCACGCAGTGGACATGGGCATGGTCCATTAAATTCTGTCCCCAGGTGTGGAGTATATCCATGAAGCCGATACGTGCGCCGAGATGTTTCGGGTTGTATGCCAGTTCAAGGAGAGTTTCCGAAACCGAGCGGAAGAGAATGCCGTACATGACTTTCTGATTGCTTAAAACGAGAGGCTTCAGTTCTGCGGGGAGGGTGAAGACCACATGGAA
>DMNE01000266.1:4276-5256 GCA_003453735.1 Nitrospiraceae bacterium
GCAGCTGTCGCACTTGTCCTTATGCCCGCCAAGCGCGGCGGTCCTGCAGTCCTCAATGGCTTCCATAACCCGCCGGTGAGCACGGGGCAGCCCATGAGATTCTCGGTATGCAGGGCCGTACTGACGGAAGATGTCCGCCACCTCGGCACCGCCAGTTGCACGCATCGCAATTACTGAATGCGGCTAACTCTGTTTCGGCTTATCGAGGGGGCTGGTGACCTGGGAGAGGTTCAACTGACTAACATGAAGATACACCGTGGTCGTAACCGGAGACCTATGGCCCAGAAGCAGTTGGACGTGGTGAAGGCTCGTTCCTGCCTCAATCAAATGGGTTGCAAAGGCATGCCTCAGACTGTGTACCGTTACCGGCTTCGTTACGCCGGCGCGTTTCTTTGCCCCAAGGAAAATCTGACGTATCGCCGTGAGACCTATATGACTGCCTTCCTTCTGGCCCTCGAATAACCATTCCTTGGGACGGTATTGCCTCCAGTATTGCCGTAAGCACTCCATGGCGGTCTGGGACAAGATCGTGTAGCGATCCTTGCTCCTCTTGCCCTGCTCCACTCTCACCATCATACGCTTGTTGTCGATATCGGTTACCTTCAGACGTGAGGTCTCGCTTAATCTCAGTCCCGCTGAGTAGGTGATCATCAGGAGTGCCTTATGCTTCATGTTCTCGGTGACTGAAAAAAGGGCCTCCACTTCTGATAAGGACAAAACAACAGGGAGCGTCTGTTTACGCTTGGGATACTTGATATTGGCTATCACATCCTCGCGTTTCAGAGTATGCCGATAGAAGAATTTAAGCCCTGCTGTGTAAAATCTGTGCGTCCCCTGGGCCAGGCCCCTTTCACTCATCAAGAAAAGCAGGTATTCCTTTAGCTCCGCTTCCCCCAGCTGATCTGGGGATTTGCCGAAGAATTTTTCGAGATTGGCAACCTCCCTCATGTAAATATGCTGAGTCTTCGGGGTGATGCCGA
>DMNE01000266.1:5339-6181 GCA_003453735.1 Nitrospiraceae bacterium
ACCGCGTAGCGGTTTCGTTCTTCTGGTTGAAATGAACAAAAAAGGGATGGACTTCAGCACATCTCTTCTAACAATGAGCTTCTTGATCTAAAAAAATAGCGCCCTGAAATAACCAGGGCTTTCAAACAGAAGGGTAAATGAGCTTAGAATACATTATCCTTCTTGATATACATCTCTGCCAGTTATTTCTTGAATCTCCTCCTGAAAAGTCCCGACCCGAGGAGAATAGGGTTGAGGGTTCGGCGACAGCTGACCTGCTCAATAGCTGGAAGGCATGTTTATCACTATTGTTGAAGTATTCGGCAGATGCTCGTACCGGGTCATCGTCTCTCCCATATCAATAAGTATGTCGAGCAGGGGGCAACACCCCCTGCAGCCCGAGAAAAATTACCAAATAGCTCAAATCACCAAATCACTGAACGTCCACTCCCTTTCCACTGCGTACACACCAGGCATAGCGGTGGCTGCCCTCACCCGCGTAGTTCACGTAGCCGTAGTCGAAGCCCACGTACCACGCCTGGCTGGCAGAGAAGCCCGAAGTAGTAGCCGACCAGTAGTCGCCCGACTGCACGTTTATGAAGGGATTTCCGCTCGGGAGAGCAGGGAGCGACTGAGTCGGATCCACGAGGCTCCCCAGTTCCTGTACCGTAGGCAGTCGCCATCCTAAACGACCACCTGTGGTTAATTGGTTACAGTGATTGTGAGCATTTGGCAAATCGTATTGGTCCACACCGTCCGGCGATTGCTCCCATACAAGCCCTGTTTCCCTGTCCAGGACGGCCGCACTGCTCATGTTCGTCAGAACGATAAACCGTGTGCTTGCTGGCATGGTCTGATCCCAC
>DMNE01000490.1 GCA_003453735.1 Nitrospiraceae bacterium
TGCGCACCTTTTCGATAGCAGAACCAGACATGAATATTATAATGAAATATGGCAAAACCGGACTGTCTCTTGATCTTCCGGCGGATCTCGACGTTACGCTTATCCAAAAGAAAGCCATGCCTGTCCTCAAAGACCCTGAAGGAGCTATCAAGGCTGTCTTTGCGAATCCGGTGAACTACAAAACGCTCCGTGAAGAGGCGAAGGGCTGCCGCAGTTGCTGCATCCTCATCTGTGATATCACTCGGCCAGTACCGAACGGCCTTATTCTCCCCCTACTGATCAAAGAGCTTATGGAGGCTGGAATGGCCCCGGATTCGATCGTCGTTCTCGTTGCAACGGGTCTCCACAGGCCTAATGAAGGGGATGAGCTTCGTGAACTGGTCGGAAGCGACTGGGTACTCGGCACCGTGACAGTCGCCAACCATTTCGCTCGGCGCAATGATGATCATGAATACGTAGGGACTACATCGAGCGGCATAGAGGCCAGGCTCAACCGCCGCTTTATCCGAGCAGATCTCCGCATTGTCGTCGGGCTGGTAGAGCCCCATTTCATGGCGGGCTACTCAGGCGGAAGAAAAATTGTCGCTCCGGGCATTGCACATGAAAAGACGATACGCGCGTTGCACTGCGCACGGGTCCTGGAGAATTGCAGGGCCGCAAACTGTATTATCGAGGGCAACCCGCTGCACGCTGCCCAGATGGAGATAGTGCACATGGTGGGAAGGTGCCTGGCTGTCAATACTGTCATCGATGAGGACCGCCGAATATCCTTTGTCAATTTCGGTGAAATCGAAAAGAGTCACCTTGAAGCGGTTTCGTTCGTGCGGCCCTATGCCGAGATCGGCCTTAAAACAAGATTCAAGACCGTCATCACCAGTTCTGCGGGTTACCCGCTGGATAAGACTTATTATCAGACAGTCAAGGGGATGGTAGGCGCCCTCGACATACTTGAGCCGGGCGGGGACCTCATTATTGTCTCTGCATGTTCGGAGGGAATTGGATCGCCTGACTATGCTGAAGCACAAATGTGCCTGACAAATGAAGGACCTGGAAGGTTTCTCAGTGGAATTATCGAGAAGAAGTACGCGGCTATCGATGAATGGCAGACGGAGATGCAGGTCAAAGCCATGAAAAGGGTCAATATTTTTCTTTACACCGAGGGGTTGACGAAAGACCAGAAAGCACTTACAGGAGTCTCCGTCATCAAGTCGCCATTGGCCGCTGTCACGGAGAGCGTGAAGGTACAGGGCGATTACCGTGTGGCCGTTATCCCTGAAGGGCCTTATGTGATCCCGCTGTTTGTACCCGGCTTCTGAAAACGGTACTCATGACAATGGAAGACAAAGGCCCCAGGACTATCATCAGAGAGGTTTTCAATAGATCACTTCTGGCAGTAGACCCTTATAAAGCAGTGACCTCTTACTCGGATACAATTCGCTCGGCATACAAGCGCGGTAATTTCAGTAGACTTGTCCTTATAGGTTTCGGTAAAGCGGCTTCACTCATGTCAAAAGCAATCGAAGACAATCTCGGAGTCTTGCTTACCGACGGAATAATAGTAACAAAATATGGCCATTCTGTGAGAGGAAACCAAAATAGCAAAATTATAACCTATGAAGCCGGGCATCCGCTGCCTGATGAAAACGGAGTAAAAGCCACTAAGGAAATTGTGAGGGTGCTCAAAAAGGCGGACAAAAATACCTTCGTCATTTGCCTTATATCAGGAGGAGGGTCTGCCCTTCTCGTAGCACCTTTCAAAGACATAACTCTGGCTGAGAAACAGGAAGTCACAGCCATGCTTCTTAAGGCCGGGGCAGATATTTATGAGCTCAACACTGTGAGAAAGCACATTTCGGCAGTAAAAGGAGGCAGGCTGGCTGAAGCAGCTCAACCGGCAGCAATTATATCACTGATACTCTCCGACGTTGTGGGCAACAGACTGGATATGATTGCATCCGGTCCTACGGTGCCAGACAAAACAACTTATAATGATACTTATAATGTTCTCCGGAAATATAAGCTGGAAAGCAGATTACCGGCAAAAGTTGCGGAAGTAATAAGTAAAGGTATACGCGGGCTTATACCTGAAACGCCGAGGGATGACGATCAGGTTTTCCAGAGAGTAAGGAATTTCGTTATTGGAAGCAACAAAATAGCTACAGATGCAGCCAGGAGTGCCGCGGAGTTATTGGGATACAGAACAACAGTCATTTCTACCGAACTGAGCGGTGAAGCGTCAATCGTTGCCGGGGAGCTTGCAAGAAAAGCGATTGATTTCAAAAGAGCATTAGCTCCCGGAGAAAAGGCATGTCTTATCGCCGGGGGAGAAACAACTGTCACGGTCAGAGGAAATGGCAAGGGAGGAAGAAATACGGAACTTGCCCTTGCTTTCGGAATGGAAATAAAAGGACTACCGGGTATTACTCTTCTCTCGGCAGGCACCGACGGAATTGACGGACCCACCGACGCAGCAGGAGCGTTTGTGGATGGTCAAACTGTTGCAAAAGCGGCAGAGGCCGATATCGACGCAGAGGAGCATATCAAGAACAACGATTCATATACTTTTTTCAGAAGGACAGGTGATTTATTTATTACCGGGCCGACCGGTACGAATGTCATGGATATACAGATAATACTACTGGACAACTGACTTTTACACTTTCAACGAAACATGTGTAATCGAAAGCCGAACAGCGGAGAATAATGCTGGAGTAATTTCTGGCGGAATATACTTGCCCAGTTAGCCCAGCACCCTTAAAAACACGCTCCTTGAATCAGAAGCCACATTGACCGGGAAAATGTAATAGGGTGATTTTGGGTTGTATGTGCAAGGGCAATTGAGTCATTTGGGAAACGGCTGAATCTCCGGGAGGTGAACATCATCAGCAAAAATAAGCGTGGGACAAACGGGGTGACCCGATTTGGACGGGCGACCACTCGCACCCCAAGCATAGCTAAGATAATTACTTAATGGAGAGGGATTATTATGTCTATATATACTCATCAAAAAGTTTTCCGCATTCTTGCACCTATTTCAGCCCTCCTGATCTTTGCAACTATGTTGTCGGCCTGCGTTGCAGACGGCAACAGAGACGTCCTCTGGAATATTGTCACAAATTGCCTTGACCCCACTGTTGCCGACTATGACAAGATCTGTCGCTGGCCCATCGACAACAGCGCTGCTGCGTGCAGAAAGACTACCGGGCTATGGGATAAAAACGACGAATTTGTCATTATTCGTGACAGGAAGATGTGCGATTGTCTCGACAATAAATCTTTTATCCACAGACTCGCTATCCCTCGCACCAAGGTAACGGGCACAGAAGACCCGAATCGGCCGGTCGGCATCTGGCAGTTCGCTTGGGATGATGCGGCTAAACGGATCGGCAATGAAGCGGAAATCGCCCTCGTGGTCAATCCGCCGGGTAAAAACCGCAGCCAGGATCAACTTCACGTTCACATTGTCCGCCTCAATGATGCTGGTCGGCGGCTTATCGATGCCCCTGACGTGTGCAGCGTGATGAGTCTGGCTGATATCTGGAATACAGCCGATAACCTAGCAAAAAAGAAGGGGTTTGATTATTACGGGGTACTTGTTGCCAAGAATCCAGCCGGCGGGTTTATTGTTTTTGTCAATGACCGCAATCTCGAATATGACTATTCCATAGCGGAATGCCCGGCGGCAGGTGAGCGACGGCAATAGCTATACTCCGCACTGCCGAAACGGAACACCTTGACGGACTATCTGGCGAGGTTATAACCTCGGCATGGCCCAAGCAAGCAAAATTCAGGCCATACTCCTCAGTTATGCGAAGTTGAAAGCCGTTTGATGCTTCCTTTTACCTTCCCAGAACAGCGCATCTTCGGCAAGCACAGAAGCGTTTTGGTCACAAGTTTATTAAGAGTTCAACTTATGAACTCCCCAATAAATACTCCCTGGCGCAACAAGATTACCGCTTTAAAAAAAATAGAGGTGAGGCCTTTACAACAGCCTCACCTCGCAATTCATTGTGGTTGCCTTAACAAGGATGCACGCTTGCTGTACCAACCACTTTCGGTTTCACATAGGTAATTTTCTTCATCCTTCACCTCCTTTCCGGTCAACCCGGATTAGTTATCAAAGAATGCCATACCCACATCAAGATGTCAACTATTTACTCTTGCCATCAATGCCGACAACTTAATGTCCACTTACCACGGTGACTTTCCTCTCCACTGCCGCTATTACCGGCCCCAGCCGCTGCCGTTCCAACCCTCGCCCCCGCTATTACCCGGGGATTGAGCCTTGCCAGGAGTACCCCATGGTGTTACCACATTCCACCGCTCGTTCGCAGGATAAGGATTGGAATTCGTATTATCATGACATGCAACCGTATAGGTTGAGGGAGTACCTCCATCGCTGCCACTATAATCGTGACCAGAATCGTGTTCAGAACTGCTACCGGTAGATCCGAAGAACCACGGACCCGGATAATCAGGCTGATCACCGTTTCCTCCGCCTCCACCGGGGAAGTTGCCTGCGCCCTGGCCTCTTCTGCCGCTTTCAGTGTTCTTGATGGGTTGTAGCCCCCCTGTAGCAATCTGCGTCCTGTGGGTGAAGTCAAGACAGTTTGTAATGGCGAGACGGGGCAGACAGGAGTCATGCGGAGTGTGGCATTTGGAACACGTGTATGAGTGAACAGCATTGTTTGCATTGGCTCCATAAGTACCCCAGCCCTGAACACTATTGTGTATCCTGTCTACAGAATTCCATGGAGCCGGATTGCTTTGCGTACCGGTCGTAGGGGCGATCTGAGACTTCGGATGACAATTCAGGCAAAGCCCGCCAAACTGAGCCGCGGTCTGCGTAACCCGCGTTGTGTTACTAAAATTCCAACTAGGGGCAGTTGTCTGGCTACTGCTACCACCGTTGTAGTTGTTGCCGCCCCGTCCGCCGTTGTTATTGCCACCACCGCTGCCCTGCGGAGTGTTGGTAGTAGGGCCAAAGGTATTCTGGTCTATGTGATAAAGTGGCGTGCTGCCAACGTCCATAACACTAGCGTTTCTGCCGCCGCCTCTCGGCTCGTTAATAGCGACCGGCGCGACATCCTCTTTATAAGGGGAAGTCATCCATGTCCCTTTCAGGAGAGGCACTCCATATTGCTGGTTGGCACCGAGGGTCGGGCTAACTCCGTGAGGGTCATGGCATGGGGTGCAGAGCCCTCCGATGGTTCCCATAACCTGCGTAGTTAACGCTGATGAGGCACCAAAATGGCCTCCGGCAGAACCGAGCGTATTTTTGTATGGATACCGCATCTGGGGGCCAGCGGGGTTTGTTCCCGGCGCACCATACCAGTAAGGCTTCTCCCAGTAACTATAAATCGCCTGCGTGGCGCCAAAGGTGCTCTGATAACCCCACGGCGTTACTATACCCGTCGCAGGGGATGCTACACCCGCACTTGGGGTCATATGACAGTCAAAACATATTGCTGCCCCGGGGTTATAGGCATTCTTCTGTGCGGATGAGCCTCCCGGCCGGGGCTGGTAGGTAATGGTATAGCCTCCCTGGCTTTTCGTCACGTCCTTCAGTATCCCGCCGTTCGTTGTCGCACTGGTGTAACTTGTCGTCGTTCCACTGACGGTCGATCCGTGAGAGTTATGGCAGTCGAAACAGAGGACTTGCACTGATCCGCTTGTGTTTGGCCAGGTCTCACTTAAGTTCCACCCGCGTTGATTGGCGGCAGCGTTCCCATGGGCAGAGTATGCCTTTGTCTGTGTGTACTTGGGCGTGACGTTGGCGGAGCTATATTTACCCCACGGGGTTGTACCCGTTTGAGAATACCGGTCGGCAATGCTCGTCCCGTCCCACGAATACTGCATCGGCGTCTTTCCATCTCCAAAAGGTTGGATCGCTTTGTTCGCTGCGCTATGGCAGCCCAGGCAAACCTGATTGATCTTCTGAAGCTCTGTCCGGGTGCCCAGAGATGCAGTATAGGCAACAGCCGTTGTCCCCAGAGTATAAGTCGTAGGTCTTACCCCGTTTCCGTAGATAACGAGCTGTACCGGCGCGCCGGGATTAGCAGGGCCTCCATGATAAGTGCTGTTTATGGAACCATCGCTGTTTGCCTCCCAGTGGCACTGGTAGCATTGCGCACTTGTGAGGGTTATTCCTTGGATGTGATGGGAATTCCCGGTCTGTAACTGAGCAGCCACAGGAGCCCTTCCCCCTTGCTGCACTGAGTGGCATCCAATACAAGCCGATGAACCTGAACCCCATGTTGCGTTCCCTCCGCCGTGGCAGGAAATGGTGGAGCAAGTTCCGCCTGTTGGAGCATAACTGTAAGTAAAACTCACCCCGGCAGACGTATTGGGCACTAAATCGTAGAGTTTGTTGTTGTGCGCGGTGAAACCCGTTATGGTAGTGCCAGTGGTCGTTGTCGCGTAATGGCACTGTGAACAGTCTGTTGGGTGTACTGCATGAGAGTTTGCCTTCGGCGACCCATTGGCGTATGAAGGTTGGCCAGTGGTGTTCCCGCCGCCATGACAACTTCCGCAGGTAGTCAAACCTCCCCACGTGGGCGAGGTGTTTGCTGAAATAGCCCTCGTGTCACCGGGGTTTAATGTGCCTCCCGTCCCATCGCTATGACAATAGGTACTACTGCAATTACTATAACCAGCGCCTGGCACTGGGCTGCCGTTATACGTCCCGACATCGGAAAATATTACGTCAATACTATAGTTGGCATGTAATGGTGTCCCGTAGCCAGCGCCGTTATGGCACCGAGAACACGGAAAATTATAAGTAGCAGTCATAACATGCGTGGTATGGGAACCCGATGCGATTTTGCCCGGATCGGTGATGCCCCCATGGCAGGTTCCGCAGGCGCCGGATGCCGCGTTTCCCCATGTGGGTGTCGCGTAGGTGAGAGCGCCGCCCGGGGGGGATGTCTGAACATTGCTATGACAATAAATATTTGAACAGGTTTTATACGATGCGCTTGGCGCAAGCGCACCCGTATCCCCCTTTGCAGCCGTACCGTACAGCGCACCGCTGCCGATGTTCGGGCTTCCCGTATT
>DMNE01000046.1 GCA_003453735.1 Nitrospiraceae bacterium
CCATTGAACCTTCCGATGGCCGTCCTCACCCCTCCCACTATATATGCTTCCATCAGCTTCCTCCTTGCATTTTGTGAAGTCTTATGTCCATGTGCTGAAAAAAATGAGAGCACATGATTAGATTCTCATAGCGCCGTCAACTTCTAGCACCCTGCCACTGAAAAATTCGTTTCTCAGAATGAACTGGACCGCTTGCGATATCTCTTCCATTTCTCCGAGCCTTCCGCGGGGAATGTTCTGGATGAGCTTCTCAAGCACTTCGGGTCTGATCTTTGCCACCATCTCGGTGTTGATATACCCCGGTGCAATTGCACCAACTCGTATACCGTATCGCGAAAGTTCCTTCGCCCATGTTACCGTCATTGCATCAACAGCCGCCTTTGTGGCTGAATAGTTTGTCTGTCCCAGATTTCCTGCACGGCTTATGGATGAAATGTTAACGATCACACCCTTCACTCCCCGCTTCACCATATGAAAAGCCGCCTCCCGAGCACATAAGAATACACCGGTAAGATTTACATTCAGGACCTTCTCCCAGTTTGAAAAGGGGAACTTCACTATTTCGTCTCCCTTCTGTTTGATAAAGAGGGCATCGGCAGTAATACCGGCATTATTGATCAAAACGTCCGGCGCACCGTTTTCTGCAGTATACGCTTCAAAAAAGCTTTCCACTCCTTTCTCATTTGTCACGTCAACAACCTGACCGGGTATACCCGTTTCGTTTTTGAGCACATGAAGATTTTCCTCAATCACATCCACAACGAACGGTTTGGCTCCGAGATTCTTCAAATCTACCGCAAACTTCTTGCCCATTCCCCGAGCACCACCGGTGATAACTACTTTCTTACCGAGAATTTCCATACGTGATCCCCCCCTTTACACAGTATTATAAAAAGGCCACTTACGCCATATTTCAGAATGTTTAATTTTCCTACAGGAATCGAAAAAACTCACCCTTGAGTATAGAATTTTACTATATTTTTCTGCAACTTAAATCTTTCAGAAAATTACCTGTTGGTGTATGTTCAGGCGGTTAACACCTGCAGTAAACCTTGTGAAGTCTGCTGGCGATTTGGAGACAGGATCGAGTCTAAGGCAATGCTGGGCGGTGTTGACAAATTGTTATGAATCCCGCATAGGGCTCCCGAGTCGCCATCACTGCACATGTTTCGTCATACGCAAGGACGTTAGACTTTACTCTGCTCGCCACGAAGAGATGGCCACTGGCCAGAGCATCGCCTTAGTTTGCCTCGCACGGCTGGACAGTACCAAGATAGAGGTCTATACGCCTTATCGGAAAGCAAAGGAACTCCTGCAGGCACGATTGAGACCATCCAAACAGGGCTCCAGACACTTCGCTGAATCTGGCAGATTAATTTGAGAACGGATGAACCCATACATACAACGGTGTATGCTTTGGGTAACAGTCCAGGCGTCATCCTTTCTTTCCCCTTCTGAGATATAGACGGTCAGCCAGGAAGAAACAGGCTTCTTATTTTTGAATGACCGGCGATGCGCTCTCATCGAAAGGGTTCGTCCTCATAGCAAGGGAGAAGAGATAGGGATAATTGTCCTTGAGGTGTCTCATGTGTGCGAGCCATTCGGTCACCAGAAATGTGTATGCCCGAACAATATCGTTGGCGAGATGCTTCAGGTCAGGTTCCGGGAGCCCTTGCACATACTCCCTGCTCGCCATTTCCTCTGCGAGATGAAAAACCGCAAGGAGGAGTTCCGTGAATGACTCATGTTCGAGGAGGTTAGGGTTCTCGAGGAGCTGCAGGAGAAAGTCCCTCCTCTCCAGCAGGAACCTTCGCAGGTATTCGAGATCAACCTTCTGAATATCAATTTCACAGATGTAATTCTTCAGGCGTTTGCTGACCATAACAAATTCTTTTTCAGGCCAGTTATTCGTAACAATAAGGTACTCCCTGATGGTTCCGAGTTTCGGGTCTGCATCAGAGAAGTAAGTGAGCAACTTAGTCCCAACCTCGCTAAAGAAAGCTCCGATGACCATGTTCAGTTTCGCCAAGCGCGAGCGTTTTTCCCTGATGCCGAGCAAACGGTTTATTATCAGGGTGACGAGAAGAACCTGGATCGGGACGAATGCAATATCCTGGACCAGGTAAAAGAAGGTGTCCCGCGGACTTTGAAAGATTTTGATCTCAGCGAAATAGAAACAGACCGATAAGACGATCAATAACGCACCGAGGAGAAGCTGCCAACGTAACCTTTCCATGAGTGACTTGTTGAATCCCGTTCTATCCATATTCACGACGAGAAGGAATTGATCGTCTTCACAGCAACCACAGTGATACAATCTGCAAAAACACCAACGGCATCAGTCGCACAAAGAGCAAAGGGCGCAATGGCGAGCGATACGGAATTCATCGGCCTCTACCGTTGAAGATCCTGCGTAGTGTCTGACTCAGCTCCTCACCGTCTCGGGCAAACAGTGCCTCATATCCAAGGCCATGGAGCATACTGCCGACTGCAATTCTGACCATTTCTTCATCATCCATCACGAGTATCCTGCCCCTGCCAGGAATCGGTTTCTCCTTGTTCTTTTTTTCCGGGACGCCTTGCAGCACGCCGGAGGCTATTATACCAAATATCTCGAGGGCACTCATAGTAATTGTTGTTACCAAAATTGGTCGTGCAGGAGCTGAAGCCGGTGCAGAGTAAAACTGTTCTGAGCAGTATCAGGCAGTTTCTCCCGCAAAAAAAATATGGTACAATACCGCATGCTGCGGAAGGAAAAGGAGATCCTCGTAAAGAGTATCTTCTCCGACATAGCGCTGTACATTGATCCTCTGGATACCGCCTTCAGTTTCGGGCTCTGTCATCTCTGGAGAAAAAAGCTTGTTTCCTGTATCAGGAAAGGGGCCAAGGTTCTCGACATCTGTACAGGGACGGGTGAATTGGCCTATCGGATCGCAGGCCGCGTCGGAGAGCAGGGGTCGGTTACCGGCGTTGATTTCTGTGAGGAGATGCTCGATATCGCGAAGAGCAAGCTTTCCCCTCAACACAAAAACGTATCATTCTTGTTTTCAAACGCGCAAGACCTTGGGTTCCCAGCCAACTCTTTTGATGTGGTGACCGTATCCTTC